>CAYJLL010000005.1:19859-23025 GCA_964370955.1 uncultured Rikenellaceae bacterium
GTTTCGTGGAGATATACTGCTTCTGAAATATCACGGACTTTTTGAAAAATATCATTAGTGTCTGCTAATTTACTTCGTTGAATAAATCCTTTAGATGGAATACAGCCACTCCATGTGCATTCCCCTCCTGTTTTTCTTCGTTCTATCATCAAAAATAATTTTCCTAGCTTTACAGCTCCTATTCAACAAGTTAGCCCTGCATCACCAACTCAAATAACTAATACATCAAAAATTTTATTAATATATTCAATTTTAAAAAATAAATTAAATATAAAATTAATATATGTATATGAGAAAAACACTGTTAACAACACTTATGTGCCTGCTGTGCAATATATTCGCAATAGCACAGCCTACCCCCATTCGCTACTCTGTGGCTGGATTTTTCCCCGTGGAAGGCTCTCCTCGAACGGTTGACAACCTAAACGGAGCATGGAGAATAAAGCTTGATCCTGAGAACGAACTCTCGGGAGAGGCTTTCAAAAACAACTTTGACGATTCGTCTTGGGAAGTAGTTTCTTTACCTAATGGCCTAGAACAACTCCCTTTAGATGCATCGGGTGGAGTGAACTATCGCGCAGGAGCGTGGTATCGCAAACATTTCTCGCTGGATAACGCCTACGATGGCAAACGCCTAGTGCTCTATTTCGAGGGTATAATGGGAAAATCCAAGGTTTGGGTCAATGGCGAGCTAGTGGCGGAGCACTTCTCGGGCTATTTGCCTTTGGCTGTAGAGGTACAAAAACACATGAACATTGGCGCTGAAAACACTATCACTGTGTGGTGTGACAACTCCAACGACCCCCTCTTTCCTCCGGGAAAACCTCAAGAGGCGCTAGATTTCTGCTATTTTGGAGGTATTTATCGTGATGTATGGATGATTGCCACCGACCCTGAGGTCTATATCACCGACGAGAATATGGCTGGCGAAGTTGCTGGCGGAGGAACGTTTATCGCATTCCCTGAAGTGAGTGAGCAAAATGCTGTGGTGGCAGTGACAACCGACTATGAAGGCAAGGCGACTGTGCGTTATACGCTGCGAGATGAGGAAGGTGCTGTTGTAGATATTTCGGCAAAGGGCGCTACGTCGGCTTTGGAGGTGCAATTCCCTCAGCTGTGGACTCCAGAGAATCCCTATCTCTATGAGCTGGAGGTTGCGCTGACAGATAAACGTGGTAAAGTTTTCGACAGCTACACCAAGCGCATTGGCATACGCACAATAGAGTTTTCGCACTCAAAAGGTTTCATCCTAAACGGCAAACCTTACCCCCGCAAGCTGATGGGTGCAAACCGCCACCAAGACTTTGCTGTGGTGGGTAATGCTCTAAGTAATAACCTACATTGGCGTGATGCGCAGCTGCTCAAAGATGCAGGCATGGAAGTCATCCGCAACGCTCACTACCCTCAAGATCCAGCGTTTATGGACGCTTGCGATGAACTAGGGCTTTTTGTGATTGTCAATACCCCCGGATGGCAGTTTTGGAATGATGCTCCAATTTTCAAGGAGCGAGTATATTCGGACATCCGCAATATGGTGCGCCGCGATCGAAACCGTGCCTCTGTATTGCTCTGGGAGCCTATCTTGAACGAGACTTGGTATCCCGATGATTTTGCGATGCGTGTGCGTGATATAGTCGAGGAGGAACTCCCTGGTGCCTATACCGCCTCAGATCAAGAAGCTCGTGGTTCGCAGTACTACTCTATCCAATTCACCCACCCTGCGGCTGGTAAAAAAGGTGAGTATGGGCACGTAGACGTACATATTGACACTACAAAAGTATATTTCACTCGTGAGTTTGGCGATATGGTTGATGACTGGAATTCGCATAACTCTCCAGCTCGCGTGGCTCGTTCGTGGGGTGAGATTCCCCAGCTTATCCAAGCCAAACACCACGGTACCCCTCCTTATACTCACACAAGCTTTGAATCCCTCAGCAAAGCCCCTGCCTACCACTTTGGCGGTACGCTGTGGCATAGTTTCGATCACCAAAGAGGCTATCACCCCGACCCATTCTATGGTGGTATAATGACAGCTTTCCGTCGCCCGAAATACTCCTACTATATGTTCCAAGCCCAGGCGACGCACACCAAGCCTATGGTATTTATTGCCAACGAACTATCGCCATTCTCGCCCGAGGATGTCACTATCTTTTCGAACTGCGATGCAGTTCGCCTGCGCACTTTCTCTGGCGATACACTCCGCCTGAAAAACCGTGAGGGTCGTTGGTTTACCTTCGAGAATGCTTTTAGCTTTACTGAAGATAAAAGTCTATCGCGTGATGGTAAACAAGCTCAAAGCTATCTATTGGCTGAGGGTCTGAACGAAAAAGGCGAAGTAATGGCGAGCGAAAAAAAAGCTATGGCACGTCGCGCGTCTGCAATTCGCGTTGTGATCGATACCCTCTCGGCTGCTCCCGTGGCCAATGGAGGTGATCTGGTTGTGGTAACAGCCCAAATGGTGGATGGTAGAGGCAATGTTAAACGCCTAAATAATGGTATTGTTCGCTTTGAGATTGAGGGCGAAGGTCGCATCGTTGGCAACTCGCTCTATCAGACTAATCCCGTGAGAATGGAATGGGGCGAGGCGAGCGTAATTGTACAAACCACCCTCAAAGCAGGCGAAATAAAGGTGCGAGCCTCTATGTTGATGAACTCTAGCAACAACTCCAAAGAGCTTCTTCATGGTGTAAATACTCCCGTTTCTGGAGAAGTTAGCTTTGAGACTCTACCCGAGCCTTATAAGATGATTTATAACCAAAGCGAGGCTGATAAGATCCCAACCAACGCAGCAAAAATTGGTGAAACCGGTGGTGCGAGCGCTCAAGAAAGAGCAAAAGTTGAAGCGCAGCTACGCGAAGTGGAAAAGCAACAAGACGATTTCGGCGAAAAACGCTAATAGTCCACTCCACTTTCTTTAAAAGACTTAGGTCGCAAATGCTTTTGATGCATTTGCGACCTTTTTTAATATACGACCTTAAGGGTGTTGGCTATATTGAGTTAAACATAATGACCTTAGCGAAATGACTACACTAGAGAGTTATTAAGAGATAGTCTACACTATACGCAAATAGGTTACCCACCGCCAGATTACTTACTAATGTTGATAGGCAATAGCGAAAGTAACTATTATATAATGTGCGAGGAAAGCATAGAACTCTCGATAGAC
>CAYJLL010000006.1:0-16106 GCA_964370955.1 uncultured Rikenellaceae bacterium
ATTCGATAAAGATTAAATAAGCCGCGGATCGCCAATAAAACAGCGGGGCAGTATCATTTGAGATACTGCCCCGCTCTATTTTTATCACTTATCTATACTCGCTGGTGGAATACTGCTCAAGGCGTCTGAGATATTCTTTTTCGCTGAGATTATTCGCTATGTATTCTCGCGCTACACTACCCAGTTCTTTTGCCTGAGTGGGATTATCAAAGAGTGTACGAATCGCCTTGGCAAAACCATCCACATCACCATACTCTACGAGCAATCCTCGCTTGTCGCATTCTAATAGTTCGCTTAGAGCACCAAAGCTCTGCCCCACCACAGCCTTACCATAGCTCATTGCCTCCAATATAGACAATGGTAAGCCCTCGTAGACCACGCTACAATTAATCACAACGCTAGAGTTTCGATAAAATTCATCCAGCGCACGAGCATCTAAATGACCTAGTATTTCAACATTCGTAGGTACATCTCCAAGAGAGAAACCCTGAGCCGCACCTCCTGCAGCTCGAAATTTCACATCAGGCATTTTTCGTGCAATACGAAACAAAACCTCAACCCCTTTCTCTGGGCTCAAACGCCCCGAAAAACCAACATATTTTTCTTTCTCCACCTCACTAGAGTCCTGCAGAACAGGGAGGTTCACACTATTGGTCAAAGGTTGAATTTTATCTTTATGGAATCCATATTCTTTGAGCTTCCTACCCACAAACGCACTTACGGGCATAAACAGATCGACATTCTTAGTATAATATGCTCTCTTGCGTGCCCACCAAGATCGAGAGGCATAGGCAAAAGAGCCCAACACGCTACCCTCACAACGATTCAGCGCACAATTCCATTCTCGCAAAGCCCCGCTAGCGCACTTCTCGCACACCGCACCTTCACGATAGAAAAGCCCCGTGGGACACAACAAACGATAATTATGAACGCTCATCAACACTCTCACCCCCCTCTTTTTGAGAACAGGAAGAACCGCTGGCGAGACGACAGGAAAAAGATTATGGATAATAGCAACATGAGGTTTGTAATCCCTAACAATGGATCTCAATTCTCTCACAGAGCGGCGGTTATAAAAAGCCGAGAAAAAGCTACTCAGGCGACCAAAACGCCAACTCTTCATTTCGCTATAATCTCTTTGATAGAGCACAACTTCATGCCCAGCCTCAAGCAGAAGTCGTTTTTGATTCTCCACAACCATTTCCTCTCCTCCAACCCTGCTGTATTTGCTATGGATGATAAGATAGCGCATAGAGTAATTATGTTTACTAGAAATTTGTAGGCGAATTTGCCCCACCCACAAACATACCAACCACCGCAGGGTCGTTCTGCTCTAGTCCGTTATCAATGATATCTGCCATATGCATCGAAAGATCAGAAAGCACACGAACCTCATGGGAAGTGCGAGTGGTCATAAACACTCCCTCATCCGAGGTGTATTCGAAATCCCATCCTGCAACCACAACTTTCACGCCCGTGAGCTGAAGTTTGCGAAGCAAGGGCACATAGTCAGTATCAGCAACAACCAACACAACAATTTCGTATTCGCCCAACAAAGCACGTTGATAGGCCTCAAGCGACAACCACACATTGGTGCCACTCTCCTCACGACGTGAGCCATTATTGCGCAAAGGCAGATAGTGAATATTCACACCCTCAGACATAAGAATCTCATCGAAAACCCTGTCATTATAGAGCTGATTACCACGGGCAGCTGCGTCTGTTGCATTGAGTCTTCCGCGGAAATAATGTGATTGCGAGATACGAGTATTTTGTTGGTCAAGGCCAAATTCCTTGCACATGTAACTTCTAAAAAAGCGCTGCAAACCTCCAATGCTGATACGGCGACGCACCGAGTGGATATAGTTATAGTAGTTTGAACTGTGAAGCAAGAAATTTCCGTCGTAGAAGACAGCTATGCGTGTTGTTTTCATAGTGTATATTTTGAATTTGGGGGGAAAGCGAATTGGAACAACTCCCAATAGGGTTTTTAGTATTGCTCCGAACTGTTTGGGAAGTCTCCCGATTTAACATCTTGTGAGTATGCCGCGAAAGCATTATGAATCTCATCGTGCAATTGAGCATAGCGCCTGAGGAAACGTGGGGAGAATTCTTTTGTGATACCCAGCATATCGTGCATCACCAAAACCTGCCCATCAACTCCAGAGCCTGCTCCGATTCCAATGACTGGGATTCTCAATTTCTGTGCGACTTTGCTCGCCAAGGCAGAAGGTATTTTTTCCAAGACCAAAGCGAAACAACCAGCATCCTCCAATAATTGAGCATCCTCGATGAGTTTCTGAGCCTCGGCCTCTTCTTTAGCACGAACAGTGTAAGTGCCAAACTTATTAATTGATTGAGGGGTGAGCCCTAGGTGGCCCATCACTGGGATACCCGAAGAAATAATCTTCTCAATACTATCGATCACCTCGCTTCCACCCTCAAGTTTGAGAGCATCCGCCTGAGTTTCTTTCATAATGCGTACCGCTCCCTCTAGGGCTCCTAGTGGATTGCCTTGATAAGACCCGAAAGGCATATCAACAACAACCAAAGCTCTGTCGACTCCTCTCACCACACTCGCTCCGTGATAGATCATCTGATCGAGTGTTATAGGCACAGTGGTAGTGTGACCTGCAACCACATTCGCAGCCGAATCGCCCACCAAAATCACATCGATTCCTGCTTGATCGACAATCCGAGCAAGTGTGTAGTCATAGGCTGTTAGCATAGAGATTTTCTCTCCCTGCTCTTTCATTTGGGTCAAGCGTAAAGTCGTTACGGCTCGACGTGCTGTCTCGATTGACATGTGTATTTTATTCTAACTAAATTTTTACTCTAAAAAACCCTGCTCTTTTAGAACTTGAAGGTATTTTGCTGAAAAATGACGATTATCATCGCCCTTATAACGTCGCTCTGTGAATATTTTGGCAAGATTGGGCAATTCATTCTCTATAAGCAAACGCTGAGTTTGCGCTGAATTTTCGGTCTCTTTCCAATATTCCAAAATCTGTTCATCACTGTCTTTTCGGTAGGTCTGGTAGTGAACAACAGCCTCAAGTGGCAATCGAGGGGTAAGCTCCTTTGGGTAGTGTTCCATATCGGGGTAGCCCACAGCCAACGCAGTCACAGGCACCACACCTCGCGGAAGTTCAAGGATTTCTGCTATCTCGCCAGCATTGTAAATGGTGGTTCCCAAATAGCAAATCCCGAGTCCTTGGTTTTGCGCTTCGAGTGAAAAATTCTCCGAGGCTAAAAGTGCGTCTATCGCTCCATTGACATACCACACAAAATTCTCATACTCACCCTTGGTGTCTCTTAGCTCACACCATCTCTGGAATCTAGCCACATCCACACAAAAAGTCACTATGGCGGGAGCTTGGCGCACCATGGGTTGATTGAAATGCAGTGGAGCAAGCTTATCTTTCAGAGCCTTATCGGTGGTCACAATCATACTGTAGACCTGCATCGTCCCCACAGTCGAGGCGCGAGTTGCAGCTGTGAGCACTTCTTGCATTACCTCAGAGGGGATTTCCTTTGAGAGATATTGTCTCACCGAACGGTGTTTTGCTATTATATCTAACATTGTTTCTATTTGATTTATTACCTGGAATGTTGAGAGATTTTATTTGAACTTCGCCCTACAATTGACAAGTCCTTTTTTTGAAGATTAATGGCTCAGGTGTTATACTCACGCTTGCAAAAAGCACTCTCAACAATTTACTTGAGAAGTGAGAGGATCACAGCTGCCATAGATGTTACCGAAGATCCTAGCGAGACCCATTCTCCCGCACTCATTGGATCGCGTTCAGGTTTTTGAGGAACGACAATCTCACATCCGGGTTCTACGTTTTTACTCTTTAAGGAGATCATACCATTTTGATAGATCACAAATGGTTTACGAATAGAGCGCTTGGTGTAGCCTCCAGCTTGAGCAACATAGTCTTTGATACTCAATGAAGGGTCATAGGTCACTGTATTGGGATAGTAAACTGCTCCTGAAATTTTCACCGTATTCACGAAGGTTGGTATAACCAGTTTATCCCCCTCTTGAAGCACCAAATCTGAAATACCTTTAGGATTCTTCACTGCTGCCTGAAGATCAATTCCCACAGAATAATACTGTCCAACCTCGATTTGCTCAATCTCGAGTGTATCGCGCCCAACCAAAGTTGGTGAATCCATCATCTTGGCTATGGTTTTATCTCTTTGAACGTCATCTTCTGTTTTACGACGACGCAGATATGCGCCTTTAATATTCGCCTCAGAGGTGATTCCTCCTGCCTCTTTGAGAAGGTCAGACAGGGTGGTTTTATTATTTTTCAAGGTATATTGCCCCACAAAAACAGCCTCGCCCTCGACAAAGACAGGTTGCTGAATGTAGTAACCAGGCGAACGACGCACGGTCACAACATCAAAAGGCATAAGTGAGAAATTCAACGACTTAGCATCCAAAGACAAATTGTTTGAGAGTTTGAAAGAGAACAACTCCGCAATCTCAACCGAGGGTGCAGTGGCATCAGGCGAACTCACCCTTCGTGCAACTTCGATCCTTGCCATAGAAGCAGCATCAGTAAACCCTCCTGCCATCATGATGGCACCCTGAAGGCTTTGTCCGTGATAATAGTCGAGCGTATCGGGAGTATTGACCTCTCCAACCACTGTGATATACTGCTTCGGCATCAGTTCTTCTTTCGATAGTACACTCAAGCTATCATTGGGCATTAGGGCTACGTCCGCATCTAGACCGTTGAGAATATTTCCTAAATTTAGTGATTCTGCGCTCAGAGTGTTATCTTTATTCTTGCGAATAAGTTGCACACGTCCCAAAAAAGCATCATCTTTCACTCCCTGGGCTGCAAGCACTAGAGTCTTAACAGAAGAAATCTTGCTTTGGTTTAATTCGTAATAACCTGGTTCCCAAACCGCCCCAGAGATTGTAACACGATTAGCGTAGAGCTCCGAGACTTTATTCACAGACACACTATCGCAGTCCATCATAGGGAAATACTCGAAACCAGCCTTGGCAACTGTAAATATTTCCATCTGCTTTCCACTGGCAGAACGATTCACATTGAGATTTGTGCTAAGGGCATTTCCTGAAAAACCACCACAAAAGATCACCAAATTAGCTAGAGTTTCACCGCTTTTAAGCTCATAGCGCATAGGGCGTTTCACTTGACCAGTAATATTTACTACATTTGCATAAGGCTCAACCACAATCAAATCGTTGTCTTCAAGGCGTTTATCAAGGTCTAGCTTTCCCTTCAAAAGATAATCATACACATCTAAAGACGAAATCAATTTTCCTGCTCTGTAGAGCTTAATATTACGCACCGAGCCAATCTCGCTCACTCCACCTGCAACATACAAAGCGTTAAATAGCGTCGCTAGAGAAGGAAGGGTGTAGGTACCTGGTATTTTCGCTTCACCCGTGACATTCACCGTGATTGAACGAATATCTCCCAAAGACACATTCACTTTCACAGCACCATGATCGATGCCCTCCATTGTATTGTGAAGCAATGAGATAATTCGTTGCTCAACACTACGAATAGTTAGGCCACGCACAGATACCAAGCCAATGTTCGAGAGATTAATATAGCCATCTGGTGTAACCTTAACGTCATACTCGCTCTGCGCTTCGCCCCACACATTGATAAAGAGCTGATCGCCGCTAGAGAGCACGTAATTCTCAGGGGTGGGGATATTCAAAGATGGCGTAAAGCTTAGATTTTCATTCGTAAATAGCGAATGGCCATATATTGGAGTTACAATTTGCTCTTCTTCGAGTTCTTTGTTGTGCTCCTCTACGTATTGTTCAAATTCTTTAAGCTGCGTTGTATCAAGCAGTTCACTAGAACGACTTTGATCAAACACTTCTGTCGTAGTAGGGGTGGTTGTTTTTTGCTGCTGATTTTTGAATTGCTCCAACAGTTCAGGGTTTTGCTGAAGTAGCTCCAACTGCTGAGCCGTTTGAGCAAAGGCATCATGGCTAGTAGCAAAAGAAACAAGCACTACTAGAATGCTTAAAATTTTATTTTTCATATCAATGCTATAATTATATCGAATTACAAAGGTAATGTATTTCGTATATTATTACAAATGAGTATTCCATATTTTTAGCTATAAATGCTTACCTTTGTGGTTTAAATATTTATAGAAATGGGAAAAAATAAGTTTAAACGTTTTACGGAGAACCTCACTTTTGAGTGTATGGTACAGCCAGAATTTGAGGATATTTTTCATAAAGATCATCCACTAAAGGGCCATTGGGCGCAGCAGCATTTTAAGAACGACAACCCCCTTGTCCTTGAACTTGGTTGCGGACGAGGAGAATACACTGTGGATTTGGCACGAGCCAACCCCAACAAGAACTTCATTGGCGTGGATATCAAGGGCGCGCGTATGTGGCGAGGAGCCAAAACTGCAACGGACGAGAGTATTTCAAATGCAGCGTTCTTGCGCACTAGAATTGAGTTTATCAATTCATTCTTTGCCCCTGGTGAGGTAAGCGAGATTTGGATCACCTTCCCCGATCCACAGCTCAAAAAGGGGCGTGCGCTCAAGCGTCTGACATCGCCTCGCTTTCTGGAGCGCTATGTGAAGTTTCTAGCCTCAGATGCCATCATCCACCTAAAAACTGACAGCGAGCACCTACATGAGTACACAAAAGCCATGTTGGAATGTAATAATATCACGCCTATTGACTGCAATGCTGATATTTATGGCACAGGCTTTGCCGATCCTGTTCTTTCGATAAAAACTACCTACGAAACCAGATTCCTTGGCCAAGGCCTTCCAATCACCTACCTGAGCTGGACGCTTCCTGTGGGTGTTGAAGAATTCAAGAGTCCATTTTTCGAGGCAGACGAAGCTGAAGGAACGCTAGACGACAATCGTCCTGCTGTTCCAAAATCCTAATACATTAACCCACCCCTGAGGTATGCTAATTGAAATTGACGAAAAATCAGGTTTCTGCTTTGGCGTTGTTCGTGCCATTGAAATGGCCGAAGCGACCCTCGCAAGAGAAGGCTCGGCGGTCTCTCTAGGCGACATAGTGCATAACGGCGCAGAAGTACAAAGACTTGAAAATATAGGACTTACCACCATTGCCAATCATCTTGGACTGGATAAATGCAAGGGTTCGACCATAATCATTCGCGCACACGGTGAACCACCCTCGACCTATCGAGAAATAGATCGTCTGGGTTTGGGGCTAGTGGATGCGACCTGCCCCGTTGTGGCGAGACTTCAACAGAGAGTCATAGCGGCTCACAAGCGTATGAGCACCCTTGGGGGCTCAGTGCTGATTTTAGGTAAAAAAGGTCACGCTGAGGTCATTGGTCTTACGGGGCAAATAAATGAGGAGGCGATTATTATTGAGAAGATTCAAGATCTAGACAGGGTTGATTTCTCAAAGCCGCTTATTTTTCTTTCGCAGACCACTCAAAGTTTGGAACTTTTCGAGGAGGTAAAAAATGCTATTCTAAGCAGGACTACTGATCCTAAAATGGTGGAAATCAACGACACTATATGTCGTAGAGTATCATCTCGTGCTCCACATCTTGATAAATTCGCTCGTCGCTATGATGTAATTCTTTTTGTTAGCGGTCGCAAAAGTTCTAATGGCAAAGCACTCTTTGAGGTTTGCCGCAATTCCAACCCCTCTAGCTATATGATAGAGAGCGTGGAAGATATTGATATGCAGTGGCTCAATGGAGCACATAGCGTTGGAATTTGTGGTGCGACATCCACTCCTCGTTGGCAGATGCAGGCGGTGAAGGATTTTCTTTTGCACTAAAAGCAGGCGCGGAGATCCGTTTTTGTATAGTTTAAGCAATTTAAATACCTCTGTAATTTACGGCGGAACCGTCTAGTTTCTCTTTTTATTTGACTCTCATTATGTATCTATACTAATTTTTCATATACCACAGCAGGGTGACGCTCCTCCCTCGGGAGCCCTGTTCTTTCTCTAGCATGGGGAGCAGGACACCTAGCGTCACCCTTGAGCAAACAAGCACTAACAAAAAAAGCCTTACTCTCGCAATGAGAGTAAGGCTTTTTCTTTTACTAGTTCAAATGACTAGCTAGCTATCATATGTATTGAACTTGTCTTGAGCAATTATTGCAAAGACACCATTCCAGCTAAATAATAGCAAGTGCCGCTGGCACTAGTCGCGTAGTTTAGCGCTTAGGAACTCGCGGTTCAAACGAGCGATGTGGCCCACTGAGATTCCTTTTGGACACTCAGCCTCACAAGCACGAGTGTTGGTACATCCACCAAATCCTAGTTCTTCCATTTTGCTCACCATAGCTTTTGCGCGGCGTGCTCCCTCGATTTTACCTTGAGGCAAAAGCGCTAGAGACGACACACGAGCTGCAACGAATAACATAGCCGATCCATTCTTACAAGTTGCCACACAAGCACCACAACCAATACAAGAAGCAGCGTCCATAGATTCCTCTGCTTGTTTCTTAGGAATCGCAATTGCGTTAGCATCGGGCACACCACCTGTATTCACCGAGATAAAGCCACCTGAATGTAGGATTTTCTCATACGAGGTACGATCTACAACCAAGTCCTTGATCACAGGGAAAGCTCTCGAGCGCCAAGGCTCGATAGTGATAGTTGCGCCATCTTTGAACTTACGCATGTGAAGCTGACATGTAGTGATCTCATCGTCTGGACCGTGTGCATGGCCATCGATATATAGAGAACACATACCACAGATACCCTCACGACAGTCATGGTCGAAAGCAACAGGCTCTTCGCCTTTGTGGATTAGGTCGTTATTAAGAATATCCAACATTTCCAAGAACGATGAGTCCGCAGAGATATTCTCAACCTTATACTCTTTGAATGCGCCTTTAGCCTTTGGGCCCTCTTGACGCCATATTTTTAGTGTTAAATTCATCTTTGTTATTTCTCTTAAAATATTGTTGGATTACTCTTTATAGTTACGTTGAGATACTTTAATAAACTCATAATCGATGCTTTCTTTGTGCATCACTGGTTCTGAGTCTACATCAGTAAACTCCCACACAGAGGCATACTTATAGTTTGCATCATCACGAAGCGCCTCACCATCTGGGGTTTGATACTCCTCACGGAAGTGACCACCACAAGACTCCTCACGGTTCAAGGCATCACGAGCCATCAGCTCACCCATCTCCATGTAGTCTGCAAGACGAAGTGCTTTCTCGATCTCAACATTAAAGTCGCCAGCCTTACCTGGAACGTAAACTTTCTGCCAGAACTCCTTGCGAAGTTTTTTGATCTCTACGATAGCTTTCTCTAGACCCTCTTTATTACGAGCCATACCCACGTTATCCCACATGATATTACCTAGGCGTTTGTGAAGCTCATCGACAGTTTCGTTACCTTTAACTGCAAATAGTTTCTCGATTTTCGCTTTAATATCAGCCTCCGCTTTGATGAAAGCAGGATCGTTAGTGTCGATCTTAGGAGCTTGGATATATTTAGCTAGGTAATCGCCAAGAGTATAAGGAAGAACGAAGTAACCATCCGCTAGACCTTGCATCAATGCCGATGCACCTAGGCGGTTAGCACCGTGGTCAGAGAAGTTAGCCTCACCAATAGCGTAAAGACCAGGGATAGTTGTCATCAAGTTGTAGTCAACCCAGATACCCCCCATAGTGTAGTGAACCGCAGGGTAGATCATCATTGGCTCCTGATAAGGATCAACGTCAGTGATCTTTTCGTACATTTGGAATAGGTTACCATAACGCTCAGTGATCACAGCCTTACCTAGGCGGTTGATAGCAGTCGAGAAATCAAGGTAAACCGCAAGACCAGTCTCGTTAACACCGAATCCAGCGTCACAACGCTCCTTAGCAGCACGAGACGCAACGTCACGAGGCACCAAGTTACCGAATGCTGGGTAACGACGCTCTAGGTAGTAATCTCTATCCTCTTCTGGGATTTGAGAAGCTTTTTTGGTTTTATTGCGGATAGCCTCCACATCTTCTTTCTTCTTAGGAACCCAGATACGTCCGTCATTACGAAGCGACTCTGACATAAGAGTAAGTTTCGATTGCTGAGTACCGTGAACTGGAATACAAGTTGGGTGAATCTGCGTGAAACATGGGTTTGCGAAGTAAGCACCTTTCTTGTAACACTGCCAAGCAGCCGAACCGTTAGAGTTCATTGCGTTGGTCGAAAGGAAGAATACATTACCGTAACCACCAGTTGCGATCACAACAGCGTGAGCACCGAAACGCTCGATTTCGCCAGTTACCAAGTTACGAGCCAAGATACCACGAGCGTGGCCATCGATCATAACTAGATCTAGCATCTCATAGCGAGTATAGCTTTGCACACGACCCAAACCGATATTGCGGTTCAGCGCAGCGTAAGCTCCAAGAAGTAGCTGCTGGCCGGTTTGACCACGTGCATAGAAAGTACGGCTCACCTGCGAACCACCAAAAGAGCGGTTGTCTAGCAACCCACCATAATCGCGCGCGAAAGGCACACCTTGTGCCACACACTGGTCGATGATAGCGTTTGACACCTCAGCTAGACGATAAACGTTCGCCTCGCGTGCACGGTAGTCACCACCCTTGATAGTGTCATAGAATAGACGATATACTGAGTCATTGTCATTGGGGTAGTTTTTCGCTGCGTTGATACCTCCCTGAGCGGCGATAGAGTGCGCGCGGCGAGGAGAATCACTAATACAGAATATCTTTACGTTGTAACCCAGTTCGGCCAATGAAGCAGCTGCCGAAGCACCGCCCAGACCTGTTCCGACTACGATTACATCTAGTTTGCGTTTGTTCGCAGGGCTAACAACCTTAATGTCAGCTTTATGCTTGCTCCACTTTTGTTCGAGAGCTCCCTGAGGGATTTTTGAATCTAATAATGCCATTGCTTTATTTTATATATAAGATTGTTGTTCTATTTACATGCAAGAGGGGCAAAAATTCGCCTTCAGACAAATAACGATTACCACCACTGCAAACATCATTACAATTAGAGTGGCGAACGCTTTACCCAATTTCTCAAGACGTGGCAACCAAAGTTGGTTGTTCCATCCGATCGACTGGAATGCACTCCAAAAACCGTGAGTTAGGTGATACCAAAGCGCAACCAACCACACTAAGTAAAGTCCTGCAACAATAGGGTTACCAAGATAGTGGAACACCAAAGCAGAGCCATCAGTTGGAGAGAATCCAAGAGAGTTAACATGCTCACCCATAATCTCTACAAGCTGCATTTTAGCCCAGAACTGATAAAGGTGAAGACCAGCAAAACCAATTACGATGTAGCCCAGAACTAGCATGTTTTTCGATGCCCAGCTAACTTTTTTGTGCTTAGAGGTCATCGCGTAACGCTCCTTGCCACGAGCCGCTTGGTTTTTGATTGTAAGGATCAACGCATAGAGGATGTGGACAAAGAATCCACCAGCTAGCATTGCCGTACCCACTAGCGCATACCAGTTAGCGCCAAGGAAATGGCAGATTGCATTGTAGGCCTCGGGTGAGAAGATCACCACTAGGTTCATTGCGGCGTGGAACAGCAGAAAGAGAATCAGGAATAAACCCGAGATACTCATTATCAGCTTTCGGCCAATTGTGTTAGAGAAGAAATTACTCATTTTGTTAAGTTATTTAAGATTGATTTGTTTGTTTAAATTCTTATGTTTTTTTTATTGATTCCACCGAGCAAACACATCCTCCTACCCTATTTTAGGTATCACCCTCAGTCAGTTAAGACCTTAATACAGCACTCTCTAGCGATATTTTTGGTCTGATTTACAGTTACAAAGATAATGTTTTTTTGCAAATTTCTAAAGAACAAACAATTTTCTTTGGAGAAATTACTATTTTCAAAAAAAAATCTTACCTTTGCACGATTGAAACCCAAAATGAAACTTTTGCCAGGAAATTCACCACAAAAAGGTATCATTTGGCACTTCGAACAAAATTGTTCTAGATAAAAATAATAAAAGAAAAAAATAAAAAAGTTATGGCTTCTCTTCAAACTCTACGTGACAAAGGCGGCATTATTGTTGCTGTTGTAATTGCTTTGGCATTGATCGCATTCCTCCTTGGCGACCTTCTTTCATCAGGCTCTCGCCTGTTTGGCAATTCCGATAAGGTCGGCGAAATCGAAAACACCACTATCACTGCCAGCGAGTATCAAGATCAACTAAACTATCTGACTCAAATCAACGCCATCTCAACTGGCACCGAGTCTTTGACCTCTCAGCAGCAAGATGCGCTAGCGTCTCAAACTTGGGAGACTTTTATTCGCAACATCGCTTTTATGCCTTCACTAGAGAAGTTGGGTATCCAAACCACACAAGGCGAACTTCAGGAATTGTTCTACGGCGAGAACCCTTCGGCTATGGTACAGAACATTTTCACAAACCCTAACACTGGAACATTCGATCCAGCCTACCTTGCAAACTTCCAACAAAATATCGACAGCGACCCAACTGGTGGAATGTCTATGTTCTGGAACTACGTACAAAATCAAGTTGCAGACGCTGCAGCAGCTGAGAAATTCACACAACTAATCGAAGGTGGCTCTTATGTCACGGGCTCTATGGCTAAGACTGTTTCAAAGTTGATGGAAAACAGCTACAACATCGAGTTTGTATCTCAAAACTACCTTAGCGTACCTGATAGCGTAGTTGAACTTCGTGAGAGTGAACTTAAAGCATTCTACGACCAACACAAGGATATGTTCAAGAGCAACGAATCTCGCTCTTTGCGCTACGTTCTATTCGAGACTCTTCCATCACAGGAAGATCGCACAGCAGCCAACAGCTATGTAGCTGGCATGGTAGAGGACTTCGCAGTAGCAGCAGACCCTATGACTTTTGCAAGTTCAAACAGCATGGAAACTCCAGAGACTCGCTATGTTTACGCTCAAGACGAACTAGCAGGCGGTCTTGCTGATTTTGTTATCGAGGGTGACAAGAGCAAGGTTTACGGCCCAGAGATTATTGGCGACACCTACACCATCGCACGTATTGCAGATGTAAAAGATATTGCAGACTCTATAGAACTAAGCTATATTGCGCTTGCTCCAGACCAAACTGCAACAGCAGATAGCCTAGTTGCTGCTTTGAAAAAAGGCAGTGATTTCGCTGCAGCTGCAGCGGCTCACTCACTAGACCAAAGCAACGCTTCCACTGGAGGTCTTATTGGTATGATTGACCCTCAATCGCTTCCAATGGAATTCACAAAAGAATTGACCTCAGCAAAACAAGGAGATATCGTATATATCAAAACTCCAGGTGCGCTAAACATCTTCAAGGTTGGCAAAGTACAAGGCGTTAAAGAGCGTACTCTACTTGCTCGCATCGTCTACAACGTGGAGGCTAGCGAGGCTACTCGCAACCGCACTTACGCAGCTGCTAACACATTCGCTAGCAACGCTGCAGGTTCAATCGAGAACTTTAACAAAGCAGTAAGCGACAGCGCTCTAATCGCTCGTTCGACTATGGTTTTTGCTAATCAACGTGAGATTCAAGGTCTTCCTGAGTCTTTCCAAATCGTTCGTTGGGCAATGAACAACGCCGAAGATGAGATTGTATCAAAGGTAGAGAGCATTGGCGATATGTTTATTGTATCGGCTTTGGTTGGTTCAACTCAAGCAGGCCATGTGCCATTCGAGCAAGTGAAAGCAGATATTCAAGCGCTACTTATCAATAAGAAGAAAGGCGAATACTTGGCAGCTAAATTTGCAAAAGAAAGCTCACTTGAGGCTATTGCAACTATGGTTGGCGATTCAATCCAAACATCAACAGATCTTAACTTCAACAAATTCATACTTCCTCAAACTGGCCTAGAGCCTGCAGTAGCGGGGGCGGTATGTGCACTAGAGGTTGGTCAGCTTTCTAAGCCTATCGTTGGTCAAATGGGAGTATACAGCGTGCGTGTCACTGCTAAAAACCCAACACCTGCTTCGATTGAAATCGAGAAAGCGCGCCTAGAGGCAGAAAATCAGCAATACGGATTTGCTGCAGCCTACCAAGCATTCCTTGAGATGTGTAACATCGAGGACTTGCGCTACAAATTCTTCTAGTGGACTAGCGCATTTGGGATGTCCGACTCTCAACGAATATAATAGCGCAGTACACCGAAGAAAACAAACTGTTAGAAGAATAAACAAAAGTCCCCTAGCGGGGGCTAATTTTAATAACAAACCAATTTAATACCTTAAAAACGATGAGTTTACGTTTTAAGATGGTTGAGCAGGCGATAGCTCGCAAAGCACAACCAGTTGCGGCCCCAGAAGGTCGTCCAGCGGACTACTACGCAAAGTATGTCTTTAACCGCAAAAAAATGCTAAAGTACCTTCCACAAAAGACCTATACGGCTCTTTGTGAGGTAATGGAAAACCAAGGCCAACTTTCGCCTGAGCTAGCTGAAAATGTTGCTGCAGGTATGAAGCAGTGGGCTTTGGAAATGGGTGCTACTCACTACACCCACTGGTTTCAACCACTCACGGGTGGTACTGCCGAAAAGCACGATGCTTTCATTGAGCACGATGGCTTTGGCGGACTAATCGAGGAGTTCTCAGGTAAACTCCTATCTCAACAAGAGGGTGATGCCTCTTCTTTCCCAAATGGCGGTACTCGCTCGACTTTCGAGGCTCGTGGTTACTCAGCTTGGGATCCTTCTTCTCCTGCATTTATCGATGAGGATACGCTTTGTATCCCAACCATCTTTATTTCATACACGGGCGATGCGCTCGATTTTAAAACTCCTCTTCTAAAGTCTATTAGCGCTGTGAACAAGGCTGCCACTTCGGTGTGTCAGTTGTTTGATCCTAAGGTCAAAAAAGTTACAGCATTCTTGGGTTGGGAGCAGGAATATTTCCTTGTGGACGAGGGCCTTTGGGCTGCACGTCCCGATCTAGTACTAACGGGTCGCACTTTGATGGGACACGAGAGTGCTAAAAACCAACAGTTGGAAGATCATTACTTTGGTGCTATCCCAACTCGTGTGGCTGCATTTATGAAAGACCTCGAGTATGAGTGTTGGAAAATGGGTATCCCAGCCAAGACTCGTCACAATGAGGTTGCTCCTGGTCAGTTTGAGATTGCTCCAGTATATGAAGAGGCTAACCTTGCCAATGACCACAACCTACTGCTGATGAGTGTGATGCGCAAAACTGCACGTCGTCACTGTTTCCGCATCGTGATGCACGAAAAACCATTCAAGGGTATCAACGGTTCAGGTAAGCACAACAACTGGTCGCTGGGAACTGACACGGGTGTAAACCTATTCTCTCCAGCAAAAAGTGATACTGGCAACCTTCAGTTTATGACCTACGTTGCAAATACACTAATGGCTGTTTACCGCCACAACGCGATACTTAAATCGGTTATTAGTAGTGCAACAAATGCTCACCGCTTGGGTGGCAATGAGGCACCTCCTGCGATTATTTCTGTTTTCTTGGGTGCGCAAATCTCAGAGCTTATTGAGAATATCCTTAACTCTGACACCGAGGATGTTATCAAACTTAGCGGAAAGACTGGATTCAAGTTGGGACTTCCTCACATTCCTGAGATTCTACTTGATAACACTGACCGCAACCGTACATCTCCATTCGCATTCACTGGCAACCGTTTCGAATTCCGTGCTGCGGGTTCGACAGCAAACTGCGGTGGTGTACTAACAGTGCTTAACAGTGCAATGGCTCAGCAGCTAAATGAATTCAAAGCTGAGGTCGATACTCTTATCGCTGAGGGTATGGTTAAACAAAAAGCTATCTACACGGTGATCAAGAAAACTCTTGCTGGATGTCGTGAGATTCACTTCGACGGCAACGGCTACTCGCCTGCATGGAAGATCGAGGCTGCAAAGCGTGGTTTGGATTGCGAGGCTAGTGTACCTAAGATTTTTGATAACTACCTAAGCGATAATTCATTGAAGCTATTCTCTGACACTGGTGTTATGAGCAACTCAGAGCTTCACGTGAGAGCTGAGGTTGCATGGGAGACCTACACCAAGAAAGTTCAGATCGAGGCTCGCGTATTGGGCGATTTGATTATGAACCACATCCTTCCAGTTGCTTCTAGCTATCAAGCGGAGCTACTTGACAAGGTCTACAAGATCAACTCAGT
>CAYJLL010000006.1:16116-18468 GCA_964370955.1 uncultured Rikenellaceae bacterium
CTCCTGATAAGGCTGCTATTATTGGTGAGCGCGACTTGCTTTTGATTGAAAAAATCTCTGATCATATTCGTAATACACGTGCTTGTGTGGATCGTATGGTTGCAGCTCGTCGCACTGCTAACGCTATCACTTCAGAGCGTGAAAAAGCAATCGCCTACCACGATACAGTGGCATCTGAGATCGAAGAGGTTCGCTACTTCGTGGATAAACTAGAACTAATCGTAGACAACGAGAAATGGACTCTTCCAAAATATCGTGAGCTACTATTCCTACGCTAGGCCTGCAACCTAGATAAAACTAAAGAAGGAGGATATTTTCAGATTGCCTGAAAATATCCTCCTTCTTTTTTAATTCATCAAACAAGTCAGAAAGATCTCTTGAAGATGGGGTAAGTTTAATTACAATCTAGCTCAACAGCACAAGTGCCACACTCGCCCTTACCACAACCTTTAGCGTCTTGAAGGTCGCGCCCTCTTAGAAGAGCTTCCTCTTGTCGCATTTGAGCAGCAGCACAAATAATACCTCGCTCCCTCATTGCATCATTATCACCCACATCACTCTGCATCGGCCTCCCTTTGCGCATCAGAGTGATAGATAGACCAAGGACCATCAGACCAACTGCCACAACTGCAACAGCAAGAGTTATAAAGATATTCATCAGAGTAAAGAATTTTAATGTGAATGTTATTTAAATTTGGTACAAAAATAGTACATTTGTAGCAAATAATAGAACGAAATAGCAATGAAAATTATTATTGCAGGTGCAGGTGAGGTCGGAACCCACCTTGCGAAAATGCTTTCTCTGGAACACAACGACATAACTTTGGTTGACGATAATGAAAAACGACTAACCACAGCATCCTCTGTGAGCGATGTGGTGCCAGTTTTGGGATCTCTGACTTCTTTTGAGGTTCTCAAGCGAAGTGGGGCAACAAAGTGTGATCTATTTATCGCTGTGTCGCCCGACGAGCAGGTGAATATCGTTGCAGCCACTATCGCTAAGGGGTTGGGGGCTCGCAAGACAGTGGTGCGCATTGATGAGGACGAATACCTCAAACCCAATAATAAGGAGATCTTTATTAACATGGGTATAGACTATATGTTCTATCCCGAGAAGGTTGCAGCTCGTGAGGTAATTACCTTGCTTGGTCACACATCTACAGCTGAATACGTAGATTTTTCGGGAGGCCACCTCACCTTGGTTGGTTTTACGCTTGATCCAACGTCCTCGCTAATAAATAAGACTCTTTTGGAGGCGACAAAAGATCGCAATAATCTACAATATCGTACCGTTGCTATCTCTCGTGGCGATAAAACGATTATACCTCGTGGTGATGAATACTTCAAAAAGGGCGATATGATATACGTAATTGCCAATAGAGGCTCGCAGGAAGAGGTACTGCGTTTTTCGGGAAAGACAGACGTGGAGGTAAAGAATGTAATGATCTTGGGGGGATCACATATTGGTCGTTTGATTGCCAAGGAACTGCAAGGCTCGATGAACATTAAGATGATAGACTATAATGCCGAAAAAGCCGAGATGCTTGCCGAGACCCTAACCAAAACGCTTGTGATTCACGAAGACGGACGCAAGTTGGAGGTTATGCTTGAGGAGGGCATAAATAATATGGATGCTTTTATCGCACTCACAGGGCGCTCTGAAACTAACATCCTTGCCGGCATGCTTGCCAAGAAGATGGGTGTTAAGAAGGTGATCGCTGAGGTTGAGAACCTCAATTACATTGATCTGGCTGAGAGTGTCGGTATAGACACTATTATCAACAAGAAGCTAATCACCGCCTCGGCGATGTTCCGCTTTACGATGAACACCGACGTTCAGGCAATCAAGTGTCTCAATGGTTGCGATGCGGAGGTGCTTGAGTTTATCGTCAAACCCGACAGCCCTGCCACCCGTGGTATGATCAAGCATATCAACTTCCACCTAGGAGCAATTGTAGGAGGTGTGGTTAGGGGTGACAAGGCCTTTATTGCTAGGGGCGAAACTCAACTAAAGGCCTATGACAGAGTGGTAGTCTTCGCTCTACCCAATGCCATTGCTAAGGTTGGTAAATTCTTTGAATAGATGAAGATTTTTAAGTTTTCAATTTTTTGTGCTCTGCTTTTTGCTAGCTGCTCCACAAAAAAATCTCAGTACACTAAGCTGGAGGGTTTTACCCAAGGGACTACTCTCGCTATCACCTACGAAGACCCAAACGGGCGTGACCTTTCCAAAGAACTAGATTCTATACTAAAACAATTTGATTTCTCCCTATCAAACTACAACGACAGCTCGCAGTTGAGCCAGTGGAACCGTGGTGAGCGAGTGAGGGTGAATGAATGGTTTGCTCAGTG
>CAYJLL010000006.1:18478-22202 GCA_964370955.1 uncultured Rikenellaceae bacterium
GCTATCAAAGGAGGTTCACGCTGCAAGTGAGGGCAAATTTGACCCAACGCTTCGACCTCTGATTGCTGCTTATGGTTTTGGAAAATCGGGCAAAGGCGGGCTCGTAGATCTAACTCTATCGCAGCGAGATTCGCTGTTAGAATTCGTTGGTTTCGAGAAGATAGAGCTCGTGGGCGATAGTCTAATACGCAACGACAAACGTTCAACTCTCGATTTTAACGCCATCGCTCAGGGACTCTCGGTCGATATTCTAGCTAGTTTTCTTGAGCATCAATGTGGCATAGAAAATTACCTTGTAGAGATAGGTGGCGAGATCTATGCCAAGGGCAAAAACCCCAATGGCAATGACTGGAAAATAGGCATAGACAAACCCATAAAAGGCAATAACAACCCCGGGAAAGAGCTCCAAACCATTGTCTCTCTCTCAGGGCGAGCAATGGCAACTAGCGGTAATTACCGCAAATTTATCGATGATCCTTCGGGCGAGATGCTCACCCACACCATCGACCCTTCAACGGGCAAGAGCGCAAGCTCAAACCTACTCTCGGCAACTATACTTGCCCCCTCGGCAGCTCTAGCCGATGCCTATGCAACCGCTTGCATGGTTGGAGGTTTACAATGGAGCAAAGATTTTTTGAACAGCTCTGATGACCTTTCGGGAGTTCTGATCTACAGTTCCCCTGAGGGCGAATTGCTATCTTTCACTGAGGGTATCTAATTCTTCAAAATAATGAAAACTTAGATCTCTAAAGAAAAAGAAACCATAAAAAAAGGTTTCCCTGCGCAGTGCAAGGAAACCTTTTTTAGTTTTTAAGCATGAGATATTATTTAGCAAAAATCTCTTTTAGAGGGATAGCTTGGAACTGCATACATGCTTGAGAACCTTCATACAAGATACCTACTGTATCCTCATCTATCATCGTCAAGCAAGAGTAGCCCCAGCCACTCTCTTCGTCCAAAAGGATGCCCTCGTTCCATGTCATACCACCATCGGTTGAACCTTTGATAGTCATATTCACACGCTGTTTTGGATCAGCAGGATTGCTAAACAGAAGAGTCTTACCATCGCCTAGCTCAAGAATACTCGCTTGACACACAGGTTCAATCAAGGCTTTACGTGAGGTTGGGTGCTCGATCCAAGTTGCCCCCATGTCTTTGGTTGTATAAACAGAGCGAGATCCACCACGGTTGTCGCGAATATTGAGCATCAGCTCACCATCTGCCAATTCGACCACTTGAGCCTCGGTAGTGTTAGGCTTTGCTGGTGCGCCCAACTCCCATGTCTTTCCATGATCCTTCGAATAGATAATAGTAGCATAAGGAAGGTTATCATTATCAAGATATTGGAATGCAAATACTAGCGTGCCATCGTTCATGGTGATGCCATTACCAGGCCCCTGTAGGTTTACTCCCCAACGAGGATTACGCACCTGAGGGGTAATATTCTCGGGTTCGCTCCAAGTCAAACCATCGTCTGAGCTGCGAGAGATCAGCACCTGAGCTGCTTCTTCTTCGGGAGCCATCGCATTGCGGCGAGATCCCCAGAAATTTCGCTGACCACCAACGCCATGCGACCACAGACCAATCAAAATAATCTCACCCGTTGCATCGTCTACCAAAATAGCAGGGTCGCCCACGCCATTTTCTGAGTCAGGCAATTCACCATAACCTCTCATATCCATAGCTGTAATCATCTCTCCCCAGGTGCGTCCACCGTCAGTACTGCGGCTGATTCCCACCTGAATATCTTCTTGAAGATCCACTGAAGAGTTGTTACGAATATCGTAGGTAGCAATTAGGGTCCCTTTCTTTGAGGTCACAAGCCCAGGGATACGGTAAGCGGCAACGTCATCATCATTAACATTACGCACCGAAACACCAACACGGCGTGGGGTGTTTGTTCCTTGGTAATCAATGGTTATTGCACCTTTGTTAGTTTTTGCCGAAAGCAGGTCTATATCTATAATTGCATCCAAGGGAGTATTTTCTTTGAGGGTCACACCCACTACAAAGTGGTTCACACGCCCAAATAGTTTGGTGTCAGCAGCTATAGTAACAGTTTTTTTGATGTTCTCTGTCTCAAATTTCTTCACGCCATACGATTCATTGGCGAAACTATTATAGTAGTTATTGCCCGCTCCTAGATTACGAGTGCCATTATAATAAAGCGAGATTGACTCTATGTACTTAGCATCTTTAACCGCAAGCTCGATAGTTTCAAGCTTTTCGCCAGCCTCAGATGGAGTGATGGTCAAATCAAATAGAGGATTTACCGCTTTGTTTGTCAGAAGCGGAGTGTAGTGCTCGCGCACAATTAGGGTGTCTTTTGCAGATGCGCCCAGCGAGAGAACAGCCACAAGGAGGGATAGAAAGACTTTTTTCATAATTTTTTTGTTATTATTGTGTTGTTGTTAGTTTTGATAATTGCGATTCTCGCACGCCCAAGTTTTCACTCTCTAACCGAGCGTTCCTTACATCCAGCGTTTGCGTTTGAATATCCATAGGGTGGTGCCCACAGTTATAATCATCAGAGCGATCGAGAGCGGATATCCCAGTTTCCAGTCCAGCTCAGGCATAAACTTAAAGTTCATACCATAGATACTCGCAATCAAGGTTGGAGGCATGAAAATCACCGAGAGAATCGTAAACATTTTAATGATTTTATTCTGCTCGATGTTAATAAGACCCAAGTAGGTGTCTTGCATAAATTCCAGACGCTCGAAGCTAAAATCAGCATGGTTGAGTAGTGAACCAACGTCTTTTAGCATAATTGCAACACGGGGATAAATATCATTAGGAAAACGCTCAGAACGCTGTACACCACTCAGGAGCCTTTGGCGGTCGAAGATAGTCTCACGGATAATCATCGTGTTCTCTTGAAGTCGAGAAATCTCGACCAACACATCCTTGTCGACTGTCTTCTCGGTGTCACGTGTTTTGGAGGTAAGCGCAGCAATCTGCTTTGAGAGTATTTCGACCATGTCGGCATCCAGATCAATTCGTGCCTCGAGGATGGTCACTAGAATGTGGAAACCTGTCGAATAGCTGCGATAGAACATCTGCAAACGGCGGCTCGCCTCCGAAAACGTACGAAGTTCGCTGGCACGCTCGGTAATCAATACCCCTTCGCTAATAATGAACGAGACGTTTTCTACAACAAAGGTATTCTCAGTGAAAATCGAGAACGAACTATTACAGATAATCGAGTTTTCTGATTCGGAATAACGAGACGAGGTTTCGATCTCTTGCGCTTGCTGGCGAGTCTGTAGATTAACTTCCATAAAAGTCTCTATCACTTTTCTCTCCTTGCTGCTTGGGGCAATAAGGTCGATCCACAACAAATCATCGTAGCCCAGTTCGTCGAAGATCTCGAAATCTGGATCGCGAATCACCTTATTGAGTCCTTTTAGGTATAGTACTATCATTCCCCTTTTTGGTTTTAGTAGTTTTGTGTGCGTTGGAGTACGCACATTGTTATGTTTTATTGTGACCAAGCGAGCGATCAAGTTCGCTTGGTCTATGTGTGTGGGTTAGTTCTCTATTATTCGTTTGAGAAATACACCAGTGAGATTAAAAGTGGGAGCTAAGAGCATTAGAGCTTCGCCCCCACTTTATTATCTGTTTTATTTGTTACGCACCACGGGACGAATCACAAACTGGAACTGGTAATCACCATAAGGCATGCGGTACTCTGGGCGAGGCACTGCACCCCACGAATCCTCAC
>CAYJLL010000006.1:22243-22622 GCA_964370955.1 uncultured Rikenellaceae bacterium
TGTGGATATTGGTCAATTTACGCTCCTCTAGCTCGCCACTGTGACGGTGGTCCTTCTGAGTGCCATCGTCCAGATCTTCGGTTAGATAAGGAAGTGCACTTGCCTCGAATGGAATGTTCGAGAAGAACGCAAGGCCGTTTCCAGCTGGAGACAATACCTTGAACCAACGAAGGTCGGTTTTGTTGCCACTCTCCTGAGGGCGGATGTAAGGATAGTAAGCGTCCTCAACTGCTTGCTCGTAGTAGCCGATAGGTTGCGAAGCTTTACGGTCGATGTAGCTCTCTATTGGGCCGCGACCGTAGTATTTGATCTCGTCATAGATCTCAGGCATCGCCATTTCCATACCAAAGCGGAATAGATAAGGCATTTTCTCCTTAGT
>CAYJLL010000007.1:0-7619 GCA_964370955.1 uncultured Rikenellaceae bacterium
TATTGGTGGATGAGTATCAGGATACGAACTCTTCGCAGTATATGATTCTTAAGCGATTGGCACAATTTCACCGCAATATCTGTGTGGTGGGCGACGATTCGCAGAGTATCTACTCGTTCCGTGGTGCGAAGATAGAAAATATCCTAAAATTCCAAACTGACTACCCCGAGGCTCAGGTCATCAAGCTGGAGCAGAACTACCGTTCGACTCAAAATATAGTTGATGCAGCCAATAGCCTTATCGAACATAATAGCCAAAAATTGCCCAAACGTTTGTTTTCGGCAGGCGATGTGGGCGAAAAGCTGACCATACGTTGCAACTACAATGAGCGCAACGAAGCCGAAGAGGTGGCACGTGGGATACAAAGCGGCGTGAGAGTGGGGGAGTCTCCCTCGGATTACGCTATATTGTATCGCACCAACGCCCAATCTCGTAGCTTTGAGGATGCTCTGCGCCACCGCAATCTGCCCTATAAGATATATGGCGGTCAGTCTTTCTACCAAAGAGCCGAAATCAAAGATATGCTTGCCTACCTAAAACTGGCGGTCAATCCTAAGGACGATCAAGCGATGAACCGCATAGTGAATTTCCCTGCTCGTGGAATTGGTGCAACCTCCTTGGCTAAGGTTTCGAGCGAGGCAACTGCAAGAGGTCTTTCGATGTTGGAACTTATTATGCAGTTTTCGCCCTCGGATCTTGGCATACGAGGAACTGCGGTGAAAGGCTTGGAGAATTTTAGGACTATATTCTCTAATATATATAATGATCTCACGGGGCTTGATGCCTATGAATTTGCCCATCAAGTGGCGGTGCGCAGTGGGGTTTTGCAGTACCTGCAAAATAGCAAGCTGACTGAGGATGAGAGTCGTCTACAGAATGTTGAAGAGCTTTTGAGCTCCATCAAAGAATATGTTGATAGCCTTTCGAGTGCACAAATAGAAGAAGGGCAAAGCGAGGGTGAACAAAATTTCGACACACAATACGATGCTGAATATCCCGAGCCTATGGAGGCGTCCTCAGAAGAAAACACTACCCCTAGCATAGGAGCGTGGCTATCGGAGGTGTCGCTACTGACGGATATGGACGAAGAGAAGGATGATACTCCCCGCATAACGCTGCTGACGGTACACGCCAGCAAGGGCTTGGAGTTTAAGCATACCTATATCGTGGGGATGGAAGAAAAACTCTTCCCCTCGGGTCGTTGTGAGATGGATAGTGAGATAGAGGAGGAGCGCAGGATTTTCTATGTTGCCCTCACTCGTGCTGAGCGCAGTGTGACGCTGAGCTTTGCACAGAGTCGCTATCGCTTCGGATCGGCGGAAGATATGTTGCCCTCTAGGTTTTTGAGCGAGATTGATCCCCAGTATCTCCAAGGCGATGTGATGATGCTCAAGGGGGGGCGCAAAAATATTTTTGAACAAAACCTAGAGCAGCACAACGCACGCTTTGGTGGTAAAAAAGAGTTTACCCCTCAGGCAGCTCCTTCGCCCTATAGCTCACACCCCACAGCCGTGAAACAAACTTTAAGCAAGATAAAATCCCCTTCGGCAATTTTGGGCGATGTGGAAAGAAAGACCGTGAATAGTAGTGGAGAATTGGTAGTGGGTGCTCGTGTGGCGCATGCTCGTTTTGGCGAGGGTGTGGTGAGTGCGCTAGAGAAGATGGGCGCAGATGTGAGAGTGACAGTAGACTTTAAAGTCCATGGCTCGAAAACTCTACTCGAGAAATTTGCAAAACTTCAAATACTCTAACTATCATTATGGCAACAAAGGCAGATATAATGTTTGTGCGCTCATTGCGAGAGCGTTCGGTTCGCACTAAAGAGGGGATGTTTGTAGCCCAAGGCGACAAACTCATCGAAGAGCTCGCAGGGGCAGGGATGAGTGTGGAGCGACTTTTTGTGCAGCAAAATTCAGCGTTGAGCTCCCTGGCACATGCTGAAATTTGCACCAGCGAACAGATGGGGCGTATGAGTACCCTCAAGTCAGCTCCCTTGTCTTTGGCGCTTGTGAAAATGCCTTTTGCTGCCAAGAGTAAACGCCGCCGAGGCCTGACCCTTGTGCTGGATGGGGTTCAAGATCCAGGGAATCTAGGGACGATTATACGCCTTGCACATTGGTGGGGTGTACAGCAAATATATTGTAGCGACTCTTGCGCCGATTGCTATTCGAGCAAAGTCATTCAATCGACCATGGGAGCTATTGCTGCCGTTGAGGTGGTCTATGGTGATTTGGTGGGACTCTTAGAGCGGCTTCGAGCTGAGGGTGTGCCCGTTTATGGTACTTTTCTTCGCCAGAGCAGCTCCTTGTATGAAAGCCAACTTGCCCCCAATGATGCGGTGATAGTGATGGGTAGCGAAGGGCAAGGTATCTCTGTGGAGGTTGAGGCTTTGGTGAGCCATAGAATTTTCATCCCCCCCTATCCCGCGCATGCACCAGCAGCCGAAAGCCTGAATGTGGCGGTGGCAACAACTGTGGTGGTGAGCGAATTTAGAAGACAGATAACACAAAACAAATAAACACTTTTAAAAACAAAAATGGAAAACAACAAAACTGTAAAAATTGAAGTTGCCGACCCAACGACTCTAGGTCTGTTCGGCTTGGCTATGGTAACCTTTGTTGCCGCATCGCAAAAACTTGGACTAACCGATGGAACCTCGCTTGTGATTCCTTGGGCTATCTTCCTTGGTGCAATTGCTCAACTTATTGCTGGTATTTTCGACTTCAAGCACAACAATCTCTTTGGTGCTATCGCTTTCTCGGGCTATGGTCTATTTTGGTTGGGCGTGGCTATGAGCTGGATGATAGGTGGAGGCGTTTTTGGCGAATGGTTTGCCTCGACTGCTGATTTCTCTCAACTAGGGGTGGCTTTCTTGGGTTATTTTATCTTCTCGCTTATAATTACTGTTGCAGCTTTCCGCCTCAATACCTTCCTTTCGGTATTGATGCTATTTATCGACGTTTTGCTTTTGGCTTTGACTCTAAGCACTTTGTGTGGTAGCCATATGTGGCATGTTGTAGCAGCTTGGAGTGAGCTTATTATCTCGCTTGGTAGCTTCTATGGTGCAGCAGCAGCAATGCTAAACAAATCATACGGACGTGTGCTTCTTCCTCTTGGAAAAGCTTGGGTCAAGTAATCACTCTAGGGTTTTATAACCACAAAAAAAAGCTTGCCTTCAACGATGAAGGCAAGCTTTTTTTGTTTGTCGATCACTGGTTTTTATTGGGTGATCTTGCGGATAAATACAGCGATGTTTCCTTTGTGGCTTTCTTTGCTATCGATAGAGAGCTTGCCAGTGTAGGGCGTTCCTGCTTGCCAGTCGCTCACCTCGATGCTTACAACAACCGCTTGTGAGCTTAGAGCTTTGTTTATAGTGGCAGTGGTAAATTTGTCTGCACGCTTGAACATCTCAAGGCTCTCTAGCTCTAGTTCAACACCGTCAGTCACAGGAATAAAGGCGATCTCGTAGCTTCCGTTACCTGAGATTTTGCCAGTGAAATCTAGTTGAATATTGCTCACAGCTCCTTTGTTTAGGGCAGTGTGAGAGATTTTCTGAACATAAGTACCATATTGTTTGTAGGCGCTGAAATCTTCCTGATGGTAAGTTGCAACCGACACATGAGTCTTGCCAAGGGCTGCAATAGCTCTAAGATCCGAAAGTTGAGCAACCTCTATTGGCGAGGTGTAAACTGGGTCGTAAGCAGTTGGGGCCATACCGTTGGTTGTGTAGTGAATTTTTGCACCCTCCACTGGAGTTGAAAGAGTGATCTGATAACCACCATCAACTTTTTTAGACTTCAAATCAGGCACTGGAAGAGCGTAGGTGTAGCCAGCGTAATCCAAACGAGGCAATTGTCCTATCATGCGAGCGTAGAAGTCAGCAAAATTACGCTCAGATGATGGAGTCCAAGCAACCTCAGACATAGCCAATAGGCGAGGCAACATCAAAAACTCTACATAGCGCTCCGAACGATTCTCGTCCAATAGGCGCAATTCTTGGAGGATAGTACCGTGGATAAACTGGTCTGTCCACATGCTTGCCTGAACCCCAACAATGTTCTTGTTGCCCTCGAATTCTTTGGTGTCAAATTCATAGCACATTTCAACCGACACAGGGTTGCTCCATCCTGCGGCTTTTATTTGCCCAGGTAGGCGATTTTCGGGCATATCGAAGTAAGTGTAATGTACGGGAGTTAGAACTGCTTTTTGGTTAAGCTCGATCACGTTTTTCACGTGGCTCATGTTGCGCCAAATCATACTCACAACCTCTTTTTCTATCTTTCCACGCTCTAGGATCTCATCCCAACCAACAACTGTGCGACCGTGCTCTGCGGCAATATCCACTACAATATTAGTTAGGTGGCCTTGAAGCTCAGACGCTTTGCTGAGACCCTGCTCTTTCATAACCTTTTGGCAGTGAGGACACTCCTCCCAGTAGGTGTAAACCGCCTCGTCGCCACCAATGTGAAGATATTTCGATGGGAAAAGCGCAACAACCTCTCCGATTACATCACGTAGGAACTCAATCGAACGCTCTTGTCCCACACACAGTAGATCCTTGCTGATATAGTGTTGCTCAGGCATTTTTAATTGCTCATTGCGACAACTAAGCCAAGGGTAAGACACAACGGCCGAAAGCATGTGGGCTGGGAAAGCAACCTCAGGTACGATTTCAACGCCACGCAGCTGTCCGTAGGCAACCATCTCTTTGATGTCCTCTTGGGTGTAGAATCCTCCCGAGCGGTTTTCGCCTTCGCCATTGAAAGCTCCAACCTCAGTTAGGCGAGGATATTTTTTGATCTCTATTCTCCAACCCGAATCGTCGATAAGGTGGAAGTGCAGGGTATTCATCTTATACATTGCCATCATGTCGATGAAGCTCAACATAAAATCTTTCGAGAAGAAGTAACGTCCCACATCGAACATCACACCACGCCAAGCGTACAGGGGCTCATCTTGGATAGAAACACCAGGTACAGTCAAAGTGAATTTCTGTAATTTGTCCGACTCAATCTGAGGTGGAAGTAGTTGCAAAAGCGTTTGAACGCCATAGAAAGCACCAGCGGGAGTTTGTGCTTTGATGGTTACTGCTTTGTCAGTCACATCCAAAGTGTAGCCTTCGCTGTGGGTGATACTTGGGTCTATGAATAGGTTGATAGCGCCGCTAGCAATTTTTTTGCTTTGTGTGGTGGGTAGTTCCATCGCCGTTGGCGTGTAGATATAGCTTTGAACTAGGGCTGCGAGCTCAGCGAGCTCCTCGCTGTGATTGATGGTAGTTTTAGAGTTGATAGTAAAACTCTCGCCCTCGTGCATTTCGACTTTTGTGGGCTTAGGGATAATGTTTGGCTCGCTCGCATGCACGCTTGTTGTGGCAATGCAGAGCGCTGCTAGAAGTAGTAAGCAGGTTTTTCTGAACATAAGTTTTAGGTTTTATTAAGTTGTAGTTTGTTAGGAACTGCAAATATACTAAAACTTTTTATGGTGCCAGCTGCGCCTGCAATTGTTTTTTGCTTTTACCCTCGACAAGGCGTGGTTGGTGCTCAATGATTGTCAGTGCTCCTCACGCCAGTGCGAGGTGAGAACTTACGCAGGCGAAAAAAAGGGGCATGTGCTGTAGGCGCAAAAAAAAAAGAGACCATCTTGTTGATAATCTCTTTTTTGTGATCCAGCTGGGGCTCGAACCCAGGACCCTAACATTAAAAGTGTTATGCTCTACCAGCTGAGCTACTGAATCTCCTTGTTTGTGGGTGCAAAGATAGAATGTTTATTTTTTTCTACCAAATATTTCTGCAATTTTTTTTAATTTATTTTTGAATTTTTCTAGAAATACCTTCTCTGTAGCCTCTGATGGGGGTTACTTTACCACTCCTCTGAGTATTACTCGTGATGGTAATGTAGTGTCAGTGGTGTGGAGTTTTAGAACTTTGTAGAAAACCCCTAGGTCATCACCGCTATAACTTAATTTTATGGTGATAGAGTCGCCAGCTAAGACAGGTTTTTTGCTCCACTGTAATTTTGTGCAGCGACATGTGCTTTCTATTTTGCTTATTATCAGTGGTTTGGTCTTGGCTCTTAAGGTGAAGCTTGTGTCTTTGCTGCCTTTGTATGCTATTTCGCCAAGCTGTATTTCCAATGGGGGAGCAGCCAAAAGGGTGGTGGAGCTCAAAAAAAATAGGAATAGTAGAGAATTTTTCATTATATTTGTAAAAATTTGCATTTGCTAAGGGTGGCTATGCCTGCTCTTGTCTTAAGAATAACTAACTTAATAATTAATCACAAAAGTAATGAAAATTTTCTTCACTTCCCTACTAGCACTTTTGCTGTGTAGCTGTTCGGCTCCCCAAAACCCTCACCCCGAGCTTGCAAAGGCTCTTGAAATGGTGCCCGAGGAACAAAAAGCTGGACTTGAATTTCTGATCGACAACATGCCTCAAGGCGACAAAGACACCCTGACCGCCGAGTTCCTTTTAACCGAACTTGACTGGGCGTATAAGGCTCGTGAGACTTTCCCTTGGGCTAAGAGTCTTCCAGATAGCATCTTCTTTAACGATGTGTTGCCTTATGCCTCGATGGACGAGACTCGTGAGCCATGGCGTGAGATGTTCTGGAATATGTTCTATCCCTTGGTGAAGGACGTAACAGATGTTCGCGTTGCTTTGGATACAATTAATAAAGAGATCAAAAATATCATTGGTGTGGAGTATAACACCAAGCGCAAGCGCCCTAACCAATCTCCAAGCGAGAGTATGGAGATTAAGATGGCATCGTGTAGTGGTTTGTCTATTCTTCTAACCGATGTTCTTCGTACTATGGGTATCCCATCACGTATTGCAGGTACGCCACTTTGGGTTACTAAAGAGGGTAACCACAACTGGAGCGAGGTTTGGCTAGATGGTAAATGGTACTTCGTTGAGTATTACCAAAATCCTGACCTTAACAAATCTTGGTTCCTTGAGCGTGCTGGAAAGGCCGACAAGAGCGATCCTATCTATTGGATGTATGCTACTTCGTGGAAAAAACAACCTGGTGGACAGCACTTCCCTATGGTGTGGGATCGTGAGAGCAAGGAAGTTCCTGGCGTAGTTGTTACGGATTTCTATATCGACCTTTACAATGCAGAAAAAGCCGCAGCTAAGAGCGGAACAGCAGTTGCGTTTAAAATGTACCAAAGTAAAAAAGCTGAGTACACCTCTGGCGACCGTGTTGCAAAAGACATCAAAATCAAGAATGGCGCAGGCGATATCGTTGCAGTGGGTTCTACAAGAGGCGAAAATGCCGATATGAACGACTACTTGGTGCTATATCTTCCAGATGGTGAATTTGTTGCAGCCTACGATAATCAACAAATTAAGTTTGAGGTAGCAGAAGGAGCAGTTGTTGAGCTGTTTGTTCAGTAAATACCAACATCTATATTAAAAGCAAAGCGCATAGTCCCTTACATTGGGGCTATGCGCTTTACTTTTTTTGTCTTGCCTAGTCTAGGGCGGAAAACATAAAGATGACTAATGGTTCTGTTTCTTTATTATCCGTTCGATTTACTGTAATATATAATAGAGGGGAGTTAGTATTGCAGCGCCTCGAAATGCTCTATGTGGGGAGTACCGCTCAAAGATGAACGA
>CAYJLL010000007.1:7629-22557 GCA_964370955.1 uncultured Rikenellaceae bacterium
ACTAATGGTTCTGTTTCTTTATAACCTGCTCGATTTACTATTATAGATATGGGGGCTCAATATTGCAGCGCCTCGAAATGCTCTATGTGGGGAGTACCGCTCAAAGATGAACGAGGTGGAATCATTACCACTATTAAATCTAGTGAGAGTTCGCAGTCTAGTCCCTCCATGGCGATGTATTCCTCGGCAGCTTTTATGAGTCTCGCTCGCTTTTTGGCGTCAAACGCCTTGAGCGCACTCTCATAAGAGCGTGAGCGACTCTTTACCTCTATGATGTGTATCACACCCTCAAAGAGAGCAATAATATCCACCTCGGCAGAAAGTTTGCGATAGTTGCGCTGGAGAATTTGGTAACCTCTCTGTAAAAGAAACTCGGTAGCGAGCGTTTCCCCATCACTACCGAGCATGTTATGACTAGCCATTATCTAGCTCCCCGGGATTACTTCAACAAGAAAGATATATCATCGCCCGAGTTTACCTCATAGGGCTCTTGACCAAACTTGAAGATGCGCATTGGGCGTGAGCCTATCAGTGAGAACGAGTCGCCCTCCATCTTTAGCATACATCCCTCGCGAAGACCAGCCACATAGGCAGCCTTGTTTACCATCAAAAATTCTGAGATACGCTGCTCGCGAGTTTCACCTGCGTGGCCATCTGGATGAGCATCAAGATAGTGAGGGTTGATTTGGAAAGGAATGATAGAGAGTGCCTTGAAAGACTGAGGCTCAACGATAGGCATATCGTTGGTAGTACATAGGGTAGGACACGCCATATTGCTACCAGCCGACCATCCAATGTAGGGAGTGCCTGCGGTAACTTTCTCTTTAATTGCCGCCATAATACCATTGTCTTGCATGGTTTTTAGTAGGTGGAACGTGTTGCCACCGCCCACAACAATAGCTTGAGCCTCACGAACAGCCTGAGCAGCATTCGCGAAGTGGTGGATTCCACGCACCTTAACGCCGAATTCCCCGAAACGCTCCGCAACCTTAGCTTCGTAGTCATTCCAGCATAGAGTAACACCAGCGTAAGGTACAAAAAGAACCTCGGTTACGTTGTGTGGAGCAAGAAATTCACGGATATTCTCCTTTGGGTAAGATAGATAGGCCTCGCCAGCGTTGGTCGAATTAGAAATAAGTAGTAGATTCATGTTTTGTTTGTTTTATTTTGGTTAATTATTGTTCTATGTGTGATAGTAGCTCGCAGATCACTCTGGGGTAGTGGTAGTGTTCTTCTTGGAGTACTCTCGCTGCTACATCCTGTGGGGAGTCTTGTGGGAGGACAGGGACTTTAGCTTGGAAAATAACGGAACCCTCGTCATAGTGCTTGTCCACAGAGTGTATCGTTATGCCCGTCTCGCTTTCCTCTGCCTCGACCACCGCCTGATGAACTCTTAGCCCATACATCCCTTTGCCGCCGAATTTTGGCAACAATGCGGGGTGGATGTTTACTATCCTTCCGCTGTAGTGCTCGACTATCTCGCTGGGAACTAGCTTTAAAAAGCCAGCCAAAGCGATAAAATCAATCTCACGCTCTTGGAGTTGGCTTAGAATTTGCAGTGGATTCTCGTTGAAGACCTCGTTGGGGACATACAGCGCCTCAATTCCACGCTCACGGGCTGCGTTGAGGGCTCCAGAGTCTTGGCGGTTGCTCACAACTAGCCTCACGCATCCTTTTTGAGGATGAATCTGGAAATAATCCATAATAGCAGAGGCGTTGGAGCCTTTGCCCGATGCAAAAATAGCTAATTGTTTCATTTATTGCGTGATAGAAAATTTGATGTACGAAATTTACGAACTTTTTTTTGATTTTTTGCACTAGACTCAAAAAAAATATATAACTTCGCACCTGATTGTTAAACCAAAAAATCTTTAAAATTATGGCAGATGTATCTTCAAAAGTAGTTGAAATCATCGTAGAGAAACTAAACGTTGACGCAGCAGAGGTTGTACCTGCAGCTAGCTATACTAACGACCTAGGAGCTGACTCTCTAGATACTGTAGAGCTTATCATGGACTTCGAAAACGCTTTCGAAATTCAGATCCCAGATGAGGACGCAGAGAAAATCGGTACTGTTGGTGACGCAGTTAGCTACATCGAGGCAAAGCTTAAGTAATCAACTTCTTTCCAAAAATAAACCTCTTCACTCCCTGACCAAACAACTGTAAGGACATGGAGTGAAGGGGTGGATTTTGGATTATGGGCTGTTTTGGTCTGAGACGATCTAAATCCTGGTTTAATTAATTTTAAATTTAGGGGTTGGGGTTGTGTCAAATCAGAAGACAGCTCCATTTTTGTGTAAACAGCCTTAGCTTAACAATCTATACACACAACCATTAAAATTAGACTCAAATAATTTAAATATAATATGAGAAGAGTAGTAATTACAGGTATGGGAACCATTAATCCCCTAGGTAATAACATACAAGAGTATTTTCAGGCGCTCAAAGACGGTGTGAGCGGAGCCGACACTATCAAGGCTTTCGACACCGAGAAATTCAAAACCAAAATCGCATGCGAGGTTAAGGGTTATGACCCTCTTGAGCACTTCGACCGCAAAGAGGTTCGCAAATTCGACCGTTTCACCCAGTTTGCAATGGTTGCAGCAGCAGAGGCTTTCGAAAACTCAGGATTGAACCCTGAGACTATCGATTTGGATCGTGCTGGTGTGATCTGGGCGTCGGGTATCGGCGGACTAGAGACCATCACAGCCGAGCTTACTGGCTATTTGAAAGGTGATGGTACTCCTCGTTTCAGTCCTTTCTTTATCCCTAAGATGATTTCGGATATTGCAGCTGGACATATCTCAATGAAATATGGCTTCCGTGGACCTAACTACTGTACGGTTTCGGCTTGTGCGTCGTCAAACCACGCTATCATCGATTCACTAAACCTAATCCGTTGGGGTAAGGCTGATATCATCCTTACGGGTGGTTCTGAGGCTGCTATCATCCCTGCGGGAGTTGGCGGTTTCAACGCTATGCAGGCACTTTCGACTCGCAACGACGATCCTAAGACTGCCTCACGTCCTTTCGATATTGGCCGCGATGGCTTTGTGATGGGCGAGGGTGCTGGAGCTTTGATGCTTGAGGAGTATGAGCACGCTATCGCTCGTGGAGCTACTATCTACGGTGAGGTTGCTGGAGGCGGTATGAGCGCAGATGCTTATCACCTTACATCTCCACATCCAAACGGAATGGGTGCTGCTCGTTCTATGCAACTTGCAATCGAAGACGCTGGAATGACTCCAGATGATATCGAATATATCAACACTCACGGAACTTCGACTCCTGCAGGCGATATTCCAGAGATCACAGCTCTAATCAGCACTTTTGGTAAGGGTATCTACAAAAAGAACATCTCTTCGACCAAGTCGATGACAGGTCACCTTCTAGGTGCAGCTGCGGCTATCGAGGCGTTGGCTTGTGTGATGGCTCTTCGTGATGGTATTATTCCTCCAACGATCAACAATTTCAACCTTGATCCAGCCATCGACCACAAACTTAACCTTACTTTGAACACTGCCCAAAAGCGTGATGTGAATGTGGCACTGTCGAATACCTTTGGTTTTGGTGGACACAACTCAACTGTTGTGCTCAAAAAAGTCTAAATCTAAAGGCGATTTGCGCCAAATCAATAAATGGGCATTGGGCTTTTTGTAGCCTAATGCCTTTTTTTCTCTTTACTCATCCACAACAACTAAGCTAGCACTCGTAAAATGCTTTATGAAAAACTTTCTCCGTCGCAAAATCTCCTCAGATAGAGAGTATTTGAGAATATTCCACCGCATGCTGGGGGTTACCCCATCTAATGTCGAACTCTACAAGATGGCATTGATCCATCGTTCGAGTTCGATCCGCACCGCTGATGGTGAGCTGCTCAATAATGAGAGGTTGGAATTTTTGGGCGATGCCATTTTGGAGGCGGTGAGCTCAGAGTTGGTTTTTGTTGCCTATCCCTCTATGCGTGAAGGTGAGATGACCCAGTTGCGATCGAAACTTGTGAGCGGACAGAGCCTGAATCGCCTAGCTAAGGAAATAGGTCTGGTGGAATATATCCAAAGGCAGCGTAATGGGCGTTTGAGTGGGGTGGAGAGTATTTGGGGCGATGCACTTGAGGCTCTTTTTGGTGCTCTGTATTTGGATAAAGGCTATCGAGTGACAAGTGGAATCATAGCCCGTTTGTTGTTGCGCTATATCGACTTGGAGAGCCTTATCAGCGAGCAAGTAGATCATAAAAGTAGTGCGATAGAGTGGGCACAAAAGAGAGCTCTTCAAGTTCACTTTGAGACTGAGCGCTCCGAACAATATAGCGATTTTGCGCCAGAGTTTAGTTCTCGACTATTTATCGACTCCGCAGAGCGTGGTGTTGGCTATGGTCGCAGCAAGAAACAAAGCGAGCAAGCAGCAGCAGCTGACTTTTTCGCTAAATTGCGCAATGAAAATCAACTCTAAGCCCCCCATTCTTGAATTTAACCTATGTCAAATCTTCGAACCCTAGCCAAACACACTGCAGTCTACGGACTCAGCGCAATAATGAGCAAGTTTCTTAACTTTCTGCTCACCCCCTATTTGACCTATATCCTAGCGCCAGAGATTTTTGGTAATGTGACGCTGTGGTATGGTTTGATTCCCTTTGTCAATGTGTTGTTGGTGATGGGACTTTCGACTTCTTATTTCCGCTGGGCGGGCAAGACGCAAGATGCGAAGGAGAAAAAGAGCATTTTCGCCTCTTTCTTTTCGGTGGTCTCGGGGGCGGCTCTTGCATTTTTTGTGCTGGCGCTGATTTTTAGAATCCCTCTCACCGAGATGCTCGAATATGGAGAGTCTCGCTATATCGTTATGGTGGCGCTGCTGATTCTAATCGACAATGTGGCGGCAATACCCTTGGCGGCGCTTCGAGAGAAAGGCCAAGCCCTGCGCTACACGATAGTCAATGTGAGCGGTATAGTGATAAATATTGCCTGCTGTATAGGATTTTATAGTTTTATCCAGGGAGCAGAAACCTCTGCTGAGTGGGTCGTGTGGGCGAATATTATTGCTAGCGCCTCGCAGCTCATACTGCTGATGTTCTTCAATCGATCACTGCTGGGAGGGCGAATTAAGATGGATTTGATTCGCAAGGCATTGGCGTATTCCCTACCTTTGATGTTGGCAGGATTGATGGGCATGGGTAGTGAGTTTATCGACCGCCAAATGCTCAGATGGGTGCTTCCTGATGGGGTGGCGATGACTCAGGTGGGGGTTTATGGAGCGGTGGCAAAACTTGCATCAGTAATGATTATCTTCCGTCAGATCTATACCCTTGGGGCTGAACCTTTCTTTTTGCAGAACTTCAAGAAAGATGACTTTTTGAGGATGAACGCTGCGGCTCTGAAATATTTTCTAATCATTGGCATTACTGTCGCCCTTGGTTGTTGCTTTTTTCTAGATGTGTTGATATTGCTGCTGGGCGAGAGCTATCGAGTGGGGATAGAGGTTGTGCCTATTTTGATATTGGCAAACCTTTTGATGGGGGTGTTGATAAACCTATCGTTTTGGTATAAAGTTGCCGATCGAACTTCAATGGCAATATGGATCACCGGAGCAGGCTTTGTGACCATCGTTGTGGGGTGTATGTTGTTGATTCCTCGCTATGGCTATGTCGGGGCTGCATGGGCCCACCTGATAAGCTCAGCGGTGATGGTCGTTTTGAGCTATACGCTAAATCAGATCTACTATAAAGTGCCATATGAACTGAGCCGCCTGATTCTGTATTTTATGATAGGGCTTTTGCTGTATCAGGCTGGAGCTTATATAGATACTCACATCGAAGCTATTGGACAGGTAGGGGTATGGATTGCGAAAATTTTACTACTTTTGTCTTTTGTGTCAATTTCGGCAAAGAAAGAAGGCTTAAAACTTGAAAAATTATGGAAAAGAAAATAACAGTATCAGTTGTAAATCGCTCAGAGAATGAGCTTCCAAAATATCAAACCCCTCAATCGGTTGGGCTTGATTTGTGTGCAAATATCACCGAACCTATTACCCTAGGTCCTCTTGAGCGTGCGCTTGTGCCAACAGGTCTTAGTGTTGCGATTCCCGAGGGCTTCGAGATTCAGGTGCGTCCTCGCAGTGGGATGGCTGCTAAGTATGGAATTACGGTGCTCAACACCCCAGGGACCATAGATCCCGACTATCGTGGCGAGGTAAAACTCATTATGGTGAACCTCTCCAACGAGAGCTATACCATAGAGAAAGGCGAACGCCTAGCTCAAGCCGTTTTTGCTCGCTATGAGCAATTGGAGTGGGAGTTGGTCGAGGAACTCGACACAACAGAGCGAGGAGCGGGCGGTTTTGGTTCTACTGGCAAGTAAGAGAGTCAACTATTTGTAGCTCAAGGGTTGTAGAACGAGATGATTCTCAGTGCAAACACAACAATAAATATTTAAACCAAGAATATTGAAAACAAACAACAAAATAAAAAACCTATTCCTTGCGACCACCCTCTCGCTATTGGGATGTTTTCTTGCCTTCGGAGGTAATGCTTTCTCGCAAAACATTGCCCCGATGCAGAGCCAAGCACCTCAGGATGATAGTCTTGGTCAGAGCGGGACCCAAGAAGATAGTGTGATGTTGGTGGATATGGAGGCCGATCGCATCGAGAAACGAGGAGCGAAAGATTCGACCATCTACCTTGTGGGTAATGTGAAGTTTCACCACAATGGAGCGATCATCGAATGTGATAGTGCTAGCCGTTATGACGACTACCGCATGGAGTTCTTTGGTGATGTGATTATCAATCAAGACTCGGCCTATGTCTATGGTGATAGAGTTTTGTATGACGGGCGAACCTCGATAGCCGAAGTTTTTTCGCCCCTAGTGAAGATGACTCGAGGCGATGTGGTGCTCTATAGCTACAATCTGCGTTTTGACACCCGCACCAACACCGGGACTTATGTCGGAGGAGGTGTTTTGACCCAGTCGGGTAATCTAATGGAGTCGGAGCGAGGCGAGTTTGATGCCAATAATAATATCGTACGTTTTAAGGATTCGGTCTCGATGAGTTCTGATACCTACAAAATCTCCACCGATTCGCTAGATTATAATATTGATAGAGAGACTGCTACTTTCTTGGCGCACACAACAGTGTGGGACAAGGATAGCAATATCCTGATGGCGCAAAAGGGTTTTTACTACAACTTTGAGAAACGCTATGAGTTTGTGGGCGATGCCTATATTCTCACTCGTGACCAACAGATGTGGGGCGACACCCTTAGCTATAAGCAAGATTTGCGTCAGGCGACTTTCAAAGGCAATGTGCAGTTGTTGGATACGATACAAAAAAGTATAGCCTTTGGCGATTGGGCATTTTATGATGATAGTATCTCCTATGCGATGCTCACTCTCGACCCTTCGATTATTATGTATGACTCGCTAGAGAGCGATAAACTCTATATCAGAGCTGACACACTCACTCTAACCACTTACCCTCATGGGCAGGGACCTACTGCCTATCCTCGAGAGGAGAATGTAGTGGGCGATTCTACCGCCTTGGATTCTACAGCCTTGGACGGTACAGCAATGGATGATATGATGGTTGCCGCCGTTGATACCACTATTGATACTACCGCAGTTGTGGATGCAGCTCTAAGCATGGATTCAACCGCCTTGGACGGCACGGCTATGGACGATATGATGGTCGCAGCTATTGATACCACTGTTGATACTACCGCAGTTGTGGATGCAGCTCTAAGCACGGACTCAACTGCCTTGGACGGCACGGCAATGGATGATATGATGGTTGTGGCTGTTGATAGCAATGCGATGGTCAGTGGTGATATAATGCTAGATAGTGCCACGCAAGACTCTTTGGTCAAGGGGTATGAATTGAGCGACAGCATCTCTAGTGATACTACCTTGAGCAACAGTCTAGCTACAAATAAAGTGCAGCGTGACACTACCTCGCCCGATCGCATAATGAGAGCATGGCACAATGTGCGCACTTGGAATGTGGAGTATCAGATGACTGCCGATTCGATGGTGGGTTATTTTGCAGACTCGATGAGTTCGCTTTTTGGCCGCCCTAGACTGTGGAATCAAAACAACCAACTCACTGCCGACCGCATTGACTCCTACACCAAGGATAATGTGATCGATTGGGTTGATTGTATAGGCTCGCCATTTATGACCCAAGCTCTAGAGCCGCTATATCCAGAGCCTGCCGATTCGTCTCGCTTCAATCAAGTATCCTCTCGCTCGATGCAGGCGAGCTTCAAGAACGGTGAACTGGATTCGACTATAATCAGTGGAAATGTTCTGAACTATTATTACTATATGGACGATGTGGGCTACACGGCAGCTTTCGCAACTATTGAATGCCCTGAGCTTGTGGTGTTCTTCAAGGAGCGTTCCCCTTCGATAATGAGCTGGCGAGGTAGCACCAATTTCGCGATTTATCCTTTGGATCAAATCCCTGCCGATCAACCCCAGAGAATGGAAGGTTTCGAATGGTCGCCAGAGCTGCGCCCAGCTTCGGCCGAAGAAATATCCAATCGTGAGCAGCGACCCTCTCAGCGAGAGGATGTTGAAGCGATAGCGCTTCCGTCGTTTGTGATAGATGAGCGCATTCGAAATTTCAAGGAACTCCTACTGAAGGAGGGCAGATGGAATGATCGATCAGATCAGGTTACTGTCACTCCAGAATACTTCGACAGAGTTGGTTTTGGTTTCTAGGGGTTTTCGGAAAACAGAGCATATACAAAAAAAGCGAGAGCATATTCAATATAAAATCGAATATGCTCTCGCTTTGTGTTATAGAGGCTGCACTAGAGGCGCTCCCCTAGCAGGGTCGCAGAAGAGCAGCTGGTGATGCGAACCATCACGTAGTCGCCGATGGAATGAGAACCACGATCGAAAACCACAACTTTATTTTGTGAGGTGCGGCCGTAAAATTGTTCTGAGCTGCGCTTAGAGACTCCCTCCACTAGAACCTCAAACTCTTTTCCAATGTCACGGCGATTGCTCTCGAGTGAAAGCCCGTTTTGTAGTGTTATAATCTCGTTAAGACGCTCTGTTTTAAGATCTTCGTTGATGTCGTCTACCATTTCCTTTGAGGCACGTGTGCCCTCACGGTTAGAGTATTTGAACATATACGAAAAATCATAACCCACCTCGCGCATCAATGATACAGTCTCGCTGTGATCCTCGGGGCTTTCCCCACAAAAGCCAACCATCATATCTGTGGTGATAGCACAATCTGGCATCGCAGCACGTATAGCGGCAATGCGTCCCAAATACCACTCACGAGTGTAGCGACGATTCATCAAGTTGAGCATTCTGCTGCTTCCCGACTGAGCGGGGAGGTGGATCGAACGACAAATATTGCTTGTCTTTGCCATCACGCTTATGAGTTCATCCGATAGATCCTTGGGGTGAGAGGTCGCAAAGCGAACCCTGAGGCTGGGCGAAATAGCTGCCACACGCTCCAATAGCTCTGCAAAGCCCATTCCCTCCCATTTGTAGGAGTTTACGTTCTGCCCCAATAGAGTCACCTCCTTGTAGCCAGCCTTTACTAGCTCGCCCACCTCCGTGAGGATGGTCTGAGCATCGCGGCTGCGCTCACGTCCTCGAGTGTAGGGGACGATACAGTAAGTACACATATTATTACAGCCCCTCATGATGCTCACAAAGGCCGACACGCCATTTTTATCCATCCTAACGGGCGAAATTTCAGCATAGGTCTCCTCGCTAGAGAGTATGGTGTTGACTGCTGATTCGCCTTGGGCTGCCTGAACAACAAGCCCTGGCAATGAGCGATAGGCGTCTGGGCCTACAACCAAATCAACAGCCTTTTCCTTTTCGATCAACTCCTCTTTGAGCCTCTCTGCCATACATCCAATCACACCAATAAGCACCCAAGGTCGACTCTTTTTAATGCTCTTGAGCTCCCTGAGACGTGCCCACACGCGGCTTTCGGCATTTTCTCTCACCGCGCAGGTGTTAATAAGGATCATATCGGCCTTGTGGAGGTCCTCCACTTTGTGCCAGCCCTTTTCGCTCATCAGGGAGAGTACAATCTCACTATCGCCGCTATTCATTTGGCAGCCATAGGTCTCAATGTATAGCCCTCCGCCGTCTTGGGCGAAACGAAGAGCACGTGGATCTATTGTTTTAGGTGTATTTTGTTTTAACATGTCTATAGATTATTGGCCTTAGAATGTGGTCTTGTTTTGAGAGCCTTGTTCACTCTCATAGATATTGTCAATTAGAAGGTTAGAGCCTTGGGCAGCAGTAGTTGCGAGGTGATCGCAGCGTTCGTTTTCGGGAATGTTGGCGTGTCCTTTGACCCAATGAAATCTCACTGTGTGTTTTGGATAAATCCTCAGGAAACGATCCCATAGGTCGCCATTTTTCTTGCCCGCATAGGCTTTTTTCTGCCAACCATATACCCATTTTTTCTCAATGGCATCTATCACATAGCGTGAGTCGCTATATAGATCAACGCTCGAACCCTCGAATTTAAGAGCCTCAAGGGCGACTATAACAGCCAGCAGCTCCATGCGGTTGTTGGTGGTGAGGCGATAGCCTGCAGAAATCTCTCTGCGGTGTTGTCCTGAGAGCAGAACTGCCCCATAGCCGCCAGGGCCAGGATTGCCTCGTGAGGCGCCGTCGGTGTAGATTGTTATGTTGGGAAGGGTGTTCAAAATCTTGGTTGGTCTTATTTTTGATTCTTAAAGATTGTGCAAATATACCAAACTTTTCGTAACTTTGTGGGACATTGTGGCTATCTTTTGTGAGCCCCCACGGAGAATAATAGCCAGGAGAGACTAAAAAATGAGACTAAAAAAATTTATTAAAGAATTGACTATCTGTGTGATAGCCATAATATCGCTAGGGCGTTGTGCCACTATTAATTCTCCACAAGGAGGCCCCATAGATTCACTTGCACCTCGTCTAATCGCCTCGGGTCCAATGCCATATTCGCTGAATTTTCAGGGTGATAAGATTGTCTTGGTGTTCGATGAGTACATAAAATTGGAAAATCAGCAAAAAGAGTTCTTTTCCTCGCCCTCAATGGCGACAGCTCCCATCCTTACGGTCAAGGGTAAAACCATCGAAGTGCGTATTGAAGACACCCTTCAGCCCTCGACGACCTACCGCCTTTGGTTTGGTAATTCGATTGTCGATAACAACGAAGGTAATGTACTAAGAGATTTTGGTTTCACCTTCTCGACGGGCGATACCATAGACGATAATATAATAACAGGCCAGACTTTCGATGCTCTTACCAAAGACACCATAATCGAGAGTTTTGTGATGTTCTTCGACCCAGCTGCCGATTCGACAGTGGCTGATTCGGTGTTGCAGACCGCCTTGGCGCAGGTAATGGTGCGTTCGGATAGTTCGGGAGTTTTTGTTGCTGACATCCTCAAAGATAAACCCTATTTGATCTATGCCCTAGGCGATAAGAACGATAATCAACGCTATGAAGCAGGCGAAGACTATGTTGGCTTTTTGGATACCACCTATAGTCCATCTCAGATGGGAGATGTACTCATTAGCTACGATTCGCTCGAGAGAAAATGGGAGATTCTAAATCCCCAACTTCGCTTTAATATGTTTGTTGAGGAATCGCCCAAGGCGCAAACTATCCTCGAAAATAAGCGCGATGGGAAGCTTAAAATGCAGGTGGTGTTCAATCGTAAGGGAGCTCAGGTAGACACGCTCGAGTTTAAGAATATCCCAACGGAGATAGTCACTCGTGTTTGGAACAAAGATCGTGATACCCTTAGCCTTTGGATTGCTCCTCGCACTCAGGGCGAGCTTGATTCTCTGCCCTCGCATATTGATGCCCATATCAGTTATTTGAGGGAAGATTCGCTCAAACAAATGAAGCCTTTCTCTGATGATATTACCTTTGCACAAGCGGGAGCGGTGGTTATGAAAATGAGCGCAGAGGATTCGGTGCGCGAGGAAAACTATCGCATCTGGAAAGAGGCGAAAGATGCAAAGCGTATGGCAAGGCTTGAAAAGAAGGGTAAACTTGTGAAAGATTCCCTTCGACAAGAAAAACAAAGAGTGGAGGACTCGATCAAAAACGAAAAGCGTATAGCTGACTCTCTTGCGATGTATGGCCAACAGCAAAACCCCTTCCAGCTAAAAGTTAACTCGGGAGCGGAGTTTGTACCACGCGGAGATTTGATCTTTGACTTTGAGTATCCTTTGCGACGATTCGACAAAGATAGCGTTAGTCTTATGGTGGTTGATGTTGCCTCTGAAACTCAGGGCGGTGGTAGGGCTGCCGCACAAGAGGCGCAAGAAGCAAAACCAGCAGAGTTTGAACTATTTCAAGACTCGCTTATCCCAACACGTTGGCATTTGAAACGCCCGTGGGTGGCTGGCCAGAAGTATGAACTTAGCATTCTAAAGGGCGCAATAGAAAACACCGCTTTTCAAACCAACGATACTCTGCAATCAACTTTCACTGTGGCATCAAAGGAAAGTTTTGGAATATTCAAGTTCAATGTCACCAGCTCTTCCTCTGTTGCTCATGACCAAGGGCAGTATCTCATTCAATTGGTGAAAGCGACCTCAAAGGAAGACGACCCACCGCTACATGAATTTATCTATGATCCCTCTGAAGGCTCGATGCAGTATATTCTCGACTACCTAGACACTGGAGAGTATAAGATTCGCATTGTTGCGGATGTCAATTCTAACGGTCAGTGGGATACGGGGTCTTTGATCCATAGGCGACAACCCGAGGAGGTGGAACTGTGGAGCAAAGACGGAGAGCAGACGATAGTCACCAAAGAAAACTGGGAAGTGATAATCGATATAAATATAGACGATATTTTTAATACCCCCCAGAGCCTTGAGCAATAACCCTAGGTTAAAAGACTGTAATGACCAAAAGAACAAATAAAATAATGCTAGCCCTTGGCTTGTTGATGGTGCTATTGATGTTACCCTCAGAGCTAAGAGCCCAACAAGTGAGCGAGATTGTGGATCTGAAAGAAGAGAAACGCAATCAGCCTAAAAAATGGCAACTACCTGCCGAAAAACCTAACGAGACCGTTATGGCGGCGTGGGCTCCAGTGACTGTGGAACATTACTTCGGACTCCGTGGTGGCTATGGTATTGGAACTGCGAGTTTTCAACCCATACGCAATACTGTGGGCTATGAGGGCTTGCTGAATTTCGGAATGTTCTATCGCTTTGATGTGCCTTCTCAGAAATATGTAGGTACTATCGAAGCGACCCTAGAATATGCCCAACGAGGTTTTGCCTATGAGACCTATAATGAATCGGGTGAGGTTTATTCTCGTGAGTACTCCACTGTGATGCTCGCGCTGCCTTGGCAACCCTATCTGCCTTTGGGTAAGGGAGGTTCGAGGTTCTATCTCAATGCTGGTCCTTATTTCTCTTATGCGTTGCAGAGCAGCGAAAGAACCTACGCAACCGACACTGGAGAGACCATCACAGAGGGTGACTATGAGTATGATATTCTCAGAGATAATCGCTGGGAATATGGAGTGGTGGCTGGAGCTGGACTCTCAATAAAGATTGCAAAACGAGCGCTATTTGGTATTGATGCACGTTATCATTTTATGCTTTCGGATGTGCTTAAAAACGTTACAAAATACCCCGAAAATCCTTTCCGCTCGCCAGTGAACCACCTGAATATCTCGGCAACCCTCTCGGTGAGATTTGGAAAAACAGCTGCCCAAAAATTGGAAGAAAAACAAGCTAAAGAACAACAAGAAACAACTAAACAAAAATAAAGATATGCAACAGAGCGAAACAATGCGACAACAAAAAATCGCATCTCTAATCCAGCGAGACATGGCTGATATATTCCTGCGCGAGGCATCCTCTGTGATCTCAGGCGCATTGGTGAGTGTAACGAAGGTGAGGGTTAGTCCCGATTTGTCGTTTGCTCGCGTGTATGTGAGTATTTTTCCTTTCGATAAATCGCAGGCTATACTAGCAAATCTCAAAGCTGCCAGCTCACAGATTCGTGGTGCGTTGGGCTCAAGAGTGGGTAAGCAACTAAGGATAGTTCCCGAAATTGCGTTCTATGTGGACGACTCTATGGAGTATGTAGAGAACATTGAAAGGCTTATCAAACAATAAGTTAATACTTCTTCTCGTTGAGGGACAATAAACGATAAAATGAAAGCCAATCCGCTCAAATGGCGTATAGCCCTGCGCTATCTGCTAAGCCAAAAATCTCATTCGGTGGTCAATTTGATCTCCGCCGTGGTGGTGGTGGCTGTGGCGGTGACCATAGCGGCGACGGTTTTTGTTGTAGCGCTCCAAGGAGGGCTTGTGAATCACGTTCGTGAGATGTATCACAACTTTGATTCTGATCTAAGGGTGAGCTCAGCTTCGGGAGGGTTTTTTCGTTCGAATGAAGCGCTTGAGTCTAAGCTTCAAGGGCTAAAAGAGGAGGGGAAGATCCTGCAATACACCTCGACCCTTGAGGGTGATGTGTTGTTGGAGAATAGAAACTCCATGCAGATTGCCGCTCGTGCGCGAGCTGTAGACTCCGATTTTACAGAGGTGGTGGGTATTGATAATAGCATTACTCGTGGGAGTTTTGATATTGGACGAGGTGATATTAGTCGTTTGGTTTTGGGTCAAACTCTAGCCTATAACTTAGGTGTTAATCCGACACTCAGAGGCGGTACGCTCACGCTCTATGGGCTTGGAGCGTCTAATAAAGCCACTCTTTCTGGTGTTACAGGGGTTCTAGGTGGAGTTATGGGGATGGCATCGAATGTGCGTATGCAAAGCTCGAGAGTTTCAGCTACATTCAGTGTCGATCAGGCTCTAGATGCGCATTATCTCTTTACCTCTAAGCATTTGCTGCGCAATATCCTTGGGGTGGACGAAGGGGTGTTGAGCTCACTGGAGATCTCTCTTGCAGATCCGGACGATTCGC
>CAYJLL010000008.1:0-22505 GCA_964370955.1 uncultured Rikenellaceae bacterium
ACACAATTCGCCTAAGAAAACTAACAGAGGGAATCACCGAGGTAGATGGTATTCCTTTGAATTTCGAGGTTTATCACGTTATTGACGTTAATGCGTTTGCATGTCCAGATGGCAGTATTCGTGTTTTTTCGTCGTTGATGGACATCATGAGCGATGATGAACTATTGGGTATTATTGGTCACGAAATCGGACATATCGCTAACCGTGACTCAAAAGACGCTTACCGCAATGCACTTTTGACTTCAGCTCTTCGCGATGGCGCATCTTCGACAGGCGGTACTGCTGAGGCGCTATCAGATTCGCAACTTGGCGATCTCGGCGAGGCTCTAATGAGTGCAACTTACTCTAAAAAACAAGAGCACGAGGCTGACCTTTATGGTTATGAGTTCTTGAAAAAAGCAGGTCGCAATCCATGGGCAATGCACCTATCGTTCAAGCGCCTACAAACTATGGCCCAGGAGAATGGCGGTGGCGATGCAAGCAAAATGAATCAACTATTCTCGACTCACCCAGATCTAGAGAACCGCATGGAGCGTATGAAAGAAATGGCTATCGAAGATGGATTCCCTATGCCCGAACAAGCGGCAGAATAATCACACTATAGCTGAATGAACAAATTTCTCAAATACACGGGCTTTGTAATTGTCATTTTGATCGGCTACATTAGCTACACAGCCTCTATCGTAGCAACTCAAGCCCCTGAAACCCTAGAGGTTGGACAAGGTGCACAGGATACTTCAATTGGATTCATCGATCAGAGTAATTCCATCAAAAAAGTGTCTACGCTAGAGCAGTTAAAAGATGTTAAATCTAGTGAGTTAATTACACTAAAGGTTAAAAATGTCGAGCCCACGGGCATTTATTTGCGCAAGCCATGGATCGGCGAGATTCAACACTCCAAAACTCGTGCAGGACGCTATCGTTATCGCGATACTCAATTTAGCGTGAGAGAGGTGAGCACATCTTGGTATCTTCAAAGACACTATCGCAAGACTCTATATGTGGTCACTTTGGAGGACGGAACTAGAGTTGCGGCAATGATAGAACCTAGGTATTTATCCCAGGCACAAAACCAAAGCGAAATAACTCTTCCTGTTGGTAAAAAGCTGAATCTATCGAAAGCGCTCTACAGCCAACTTAAAAACGACGGAGATTCAGCCTCTGAATCAAAACACCTATTCTATGGGATCAACGATCAGTGGTATAAGGATAACTCCACATGGATCACCACCAAAGCTATAATCATTGGTGTATTGGTTTCGGGAGCGTTAATTCTTCTTGGAATATATCTCAAGAAAAGAATATGCCGTAAAACTTTAGGTGTTTAAATTAAGCCTCTAAAGATTATCTCTGAGCTGAAAAAAGGCGATTAATTGCATCACATGGCAATTAATCGCCTTTTTTGTTGCCTAGAAATTAACTATCTTTGTGGCTATTATAATAGCACAATTTAAGATGAAAAATGTATTTACTGCCGAGAAATTGGCAAAATTTAAAAGTTTAATCCACCACAGCGATCGTATTGCTCTTGTTGGTCACACCAACCCCGATGGTGACGCAATAGGCTCAACCCTAGCTCTTTTGAGATATATAAAGCAAGCATACCCTCAAAAAACAGTTAGAGTATTTGTACCTAACCGCCCCCCAGCATTTCTAGGGTTCATTGATCCTGATGGAAAAGTAGAGGTATATGCGGAGATGATCAAAGAAGCGCAAGCGTTTTTAGCGGCGGCCGATCTGATTGTTTGCATGGACTTTAACTTGATTACTCGACTGGATCAAATGGGCGATGCCATAGAAATGAATCTTCACGCCACACGAGTTTTGGTCGACCACCACATTGCCCCACCCCACTTTGAGCTTAGCTTCCACAATGAAGATAGTTGCTCAACAGCCCTACTGACCTATCATTTGATTGTTGGTTGTGGTGGCGAAGAAGCGCTCACAAAGGAAATTGGCGAGCCGCTCTACCTTGGTATGATGACCGACACAGGGGGATTTAGTTTCTCAAGGCTTGATGGCGATTTGTTCCGTGCGGTGGCGAGCTTGCTAGATTGTGGAGTGGATGCAGTGGAGATGCATCAGAAAGTTTTTTCGCAGCAAAGCGAAGACAGACTGCGTTTGGTGGGCTACCTGCTTGACCAGAAAATGGTTGTAAGGGGTGATAAATCCGCTGCTTACATCTCACTCACGCAAGAAGAAAAAGATAGGTTTAACTATCAAATTGGCGATGGAGAAGGGGTTGTAAATATGCCTCTTTCGATAGATAAAGTGAATTTCTCGGTGATGTTGACCGAAACAAAAGAGCACATCAAACTCTCGCTTCGTTCGCAGGGCGAGTTGGATGTTAATCTATTGGCAAGAGAGCATTTCATGGGCGGAGGTCATAAAAATGCCGCTGGTGGTAAATTCTTTGGTCAGATGGAAGAGGCTATCGCAAAGGTTGAGCAGGTTATTAACTCCCTAAACTAAAACTCCATGCCAAGTTATCTAGATATATTCAAACGATTGAGAATCGAAAAGAACGGAGCTGTTAGCGATATGATGCAAGAGCGGGGTGTGAATGGCTTGATGAACTATGGAGTGAGCCTTCCAACGATCAAGAGCATCGCAAAGGAGTACGCTCCAGACCATAAGCTAGCCTCGGATCTATTCAGGCAAGAGATTAGAGAGATGCGACTGGCGGCAATATATATTGAAGATCCTCAGATGGTAACCCTAGAGCAAATGGAACTTTGGGGGCGAGGTATTCTCTCGAGAGAGCTAGCTCAAGTTGCCTCAAAAGAATTGTTTTGCAAGGTGAGCGGAGCGCAAAATATCGCATTGAAGTGGTGGGATTCAGATAATGAACTACTACTTGATTGTGCACGCGCCACCATAGGAAGGATGGCAAGTGAGCTCCAAAGTGATTTTTTGAGCAACTTTATCTCAGCTAAAGCCAACGCTTTTATGCTTCGAGAGATATTCAAATATCACGAAAACCTCAGAGAGCAAATCCTACAAATTAGTGATAGTATTTTCGATCTTCGCTGGCAACTCGAAGAAATCCTCCAACAGCAATAACAACATATAGCTATGAGACAACTAGATATCCTATATCAAGACAATCACCTTTTGGTGGTAAATAAACTCTCGGGCGAACTGGTGCAACCCGATCCATCGGGCGAGCCTGCATTGGAACAAGAGGTTGGAGAGTTTCTTAAGGTTCAAGGTAATAAATCAGGTGCGGCATTTGTGGGAGTGGTTCATAGGATAGATCGCCCCGTAAGCGGCGCAGTGCTATTTGCTAAAACCTCGAAGGCCTTGGTTCGTCTGAACGAACAGATGCGTGAGCGAGGGTTCAATAAAATCTATTGGGCAGTGGTTGAAAATGCCCCTAAAGAACCCCAGGGCGAATTGCGTCATTATATACTCAGAAATTCAAAAACCAATAAAAGCACTGCTCTTGTGAGCAAAAAGGGCGATGCAAAGGAGGCTATACTGCGCTACAAACACTTGGGTTCGTCGGATCGTTACCACCTACTGGAAGTAGAGCTTCTCACTGGGCGTCACCATCAAATTCGTGCTCAGCTTTCAGCCATTGGTTGCCCTCTAAAAGGAGATTTGAAGTATGGCGCACGCCGCAGTAATCCCGATGGGTCGATTTCTCTGCATAGCCGATCGCTCTCTTTTACCCACCCCACCACTAAAGAAAATGTTAGCGTGCTTGCCCCCGCACCAAAAGATGCATTATGGTCATTTTTTGAGAGAGAGTTTGGCATAAAATAAGTTGAAAATTTTTATTCTTGAGAAAACTTTCATATATTTGCTAACAATGTGCTCAGCATGACGTATTAAATACGAATACACTAACTTAAACTATACAAAAAATGACAAAACCTCTTAAAATCGTGGTACTTGCCAAACAAGTACCCGACACCCGAAATGTGGGCAAAGATGCAATGAAAGAGGACGGCACAGTGAATCGTGCTGCTCTGGAGGCAATCTACAACCCCGAGGATCTCAACGCCCTTGAGGTAGCCCTATCTATCAAGGATAGCTGCCCGGGATCGTGTGTTACTATCATCACAATGGGACCTCCTCGTGCTGCTGATGTAATCCGTGAATCTATGTTCCGTGGAGCAGATGGCGGAATCTTGGTTACTGACCGTAAATTTGCTGGTGCTGACACCCTTGCTACTTCTTACACCCTTGCTGCTGCTATCCGTAAGGCTGGTGCTGATGTAATTGTGGCTGGACGTCAAGCCATCGATGGCGACACTGCTCAAGTTGGACCTCAGGTTGCTGAGAAACTTGGACTTCCTCAGGTGACCTATGCCGAGGAGATAGTGGATATCACAGAAGATTCTATTACCATCAAGCGTCGCTTGGAGCACGGTGTGGAGGTTGTTAAATCACCTATTCCACTGGTTGTAACTGTTGGTAGTTCGGCTGCTGATGCTCGCCCGAGAGTGGCAAAACGAGTTTTGAAATACAAGCACGCCAAGACCCTAACCGAAATGCAAGATGCTTCGGAGGATTATATCTCACTATACCAAAGCCGCGATTACCTAACCATTCCAGGATGGGGTGTGACTGATCTTGAGGTAGATGAAGCAGAACTGGGCTTGAATGGTTCGCCTACTAAGGTTAAGAGAATCGAGAGCGTTGTGCTATCGGCCAAAGAGAGCAAAGTGATGGGAGATAGTGATGCTGAAATTGCAGAGCTAGTGAGCGAACTAATCGCAAACCACACAATAGGTTAAACCATAAATTACTGAAGAATTACAATGAACAATATATTTGTATATATCGAAACTGAGGGCGGCAAGGTCGCTGACGTTTCGTTGGAGCTTCTAACCAAGGCTCGCTCGCTTTCGCTCGATTTGGGATGCAAGGTTGAGGCTATTGTGTTGGGCGACAAGCTAGAGGGCGTTCCTCAGCAGTTGGCTGATTATGGTGCGCAGATCGTACATATTGCTGACTCGCCAGAGTTGGCTCCGTTCCGCACTTTGCCCCACACCTCTATCGTGTGTGGTGTATTTAAAGAGGAGCAGCCACAAATTGCGCTTTTCGGTGCATCGTCTATCGGACGTGACCTAGCACCTCGTGTGTCGTCGGCTCTACATAGTGGACTTACTGCCGATTGTACGCAACTAGAGATTGGCGAACACACCGATCCAAAAACTAAGAAAGAATACAAAGATCTTCTATATCAAATCCGCCCAGCTTTTGGTGGTAATATCATCGCAACTATCATCAACCCTGACCACCGCCCACAGATGGCAACGGTTCGTGAGGGTGTGATGCGCATGGAGAAAATCGAAAACGCTCCTGCGCCTGAGATTAAGGTGATTGACCACACAAGCTTCCTTACGGATGCGGACATGGTGGTAGAGATTGTCTCTCGCGAGATTCAAGAGCGCAAGGTAAACCTTAAAGGTGCTCCAGTTATTGTAGCTGGTGGCTATGGTGTTGGCTCGAAAGAAGGATTTGAATTATTGCAACAAGTTGCCGAGCTATTTGGTGGCGAGGTTGGAGCTTCACGTGCAGCTGTAGATGCTGGTTTCACTGAGCACGCTCGTCAGATTGGACAAACAGGAACTACGGTTCGTCCGAAACTATATATCGCTTGTGGTATTTCAGGACAGATTCAGCACACAGCTGGTATGGATGGTAGCTCAATTATCATCTCGATCAACAACGACCCTGAGGCTCCAATCAACAAACTAGCCGATTATGCTATCATAGGTGACTACGCAACTGTGCTTCCAAAATTTGTGAGCCAATACAAACAGAGCACTAAATAGTTTTGTTGTTGAAAATTGACATTTTGACAACAAAACATATAATTCAACAAAAAAGATCAAAAAAATGAATTTTTTCTTAGATAATAAAGACCTTCAATTTCATCTGGATCACCCCCTGATGAAAAAGATAGTAGCGCTCAAAGAGAGCGACTACACCCAGGCAGAGAAATATGACACCGCACCGGTGGATTATAACGATGCGATTGATTCGTACAAACAAGTCCTTGAGATCATCGGTGAGGTGTGTGCCCAAACACTAGCTCCTAATGCTGAATGGGTGGATGCCCAAGGCCCAAGGGTTGAGAACGACCGTGTGATCTATGCAGACGGAACAGCTCAAAACCACGAAATGCTAACCAAAGCAGGCGTTTATGGACTTTCTCTTCCTCGCAAATACGATGGCTTGAATTTCCCACTAGTCCCCTATGTAATGAGCTGCGAGATGGTAGCTCGTGCTGATGGTGGGTTTGCAAATATTTGGGGGCTACAAGACTGCGCTGAGACACTTCACGAGTTTGCCTCAGAGGAGATCAACGCAGAGCTTCTACCTCTAATCTCACAAGGACAAACAGCGGCTATGGACCTTACTGAGCCTGATGCAGGATCAGACCTACAAGCGGTTATGCTACGCGCAACGCCCGATCCAGACAATGAGGGTCAGTGGCTGTTGAATGGTGTGAAACGCTTTATCACCAACGGTGATGGCGAGATCTCACTTGTACTTGCTCGCTCGGAGGAGGGCACAAAAGATGGCCGTGGACTATCGCTTTTCGTGTACGAAAAGAAACATATGTGTGTAAAAGTGCGCCGCATTGAGCACAAGATGGGTATCATTGGTTCGCCAACCTGCGAGTTGGTGTTCACTAATGCTCCTGCACGCTTGGTGGGTAACCGCAAGATGGGACTTATCAAATATGTGATGGCATTGATGAACTCAGCTCGTCTGGGAATTGGAGCTCAGTCATGTGGTATGATGGAAGCGGCTTATCGCGAGGCTCTAAAATATGCTAACGAGCGTGAGCAGTTTGGCAAGCCTATCATTCAGTTCCCTGCGGTTTACGAACTTCTAACCAACATGAAAGCTCGCACAGAGGCTTCTCGTGCGCTATTGTATGAGACAGCTCGCTTTGTCGATGTATATAAAAATTATTTCCACATCGAGAAAGAGCGCAAACTCACCCCTGAGGAAAGAACAGAGATGAAGCTATACAACCGTAAGGCTGACGCCTACACTCCCCTGCTGAAACTATTTAGCTCGGAGTATAGCAACTCGGTTGCCTATGATTCTCTTCAGGTTCACGGCGGTTCGGGCTATATGAAAGATTATGCGATTGAGCGTATCTCACGTGATGCTCGTATTACCACTATCTATGAGGGAACTTCTCAGCTTCAGGTTGTGGCAGCTATCAATGGTATCACCAAGGGTACTTTCATGGAGCAGCTCGCAGAGTATGAGGCTATCACTCCATCTGCAGAGATGCAACGCAACTTCAATAAACTAGTTGGTATGCGTGAACAACTCGCAAAAGCGGTTGAGATGGTTCAATCAGCTGGCTCAAGCGAGGTTCTAGATTTCCATGCACGTCGCCTTGTTGAGATGGCTGGCTACGCTATCATGGGTCACCTACTGGTTCAGCAGTCAGCACAATGTGACTGCTACCGCACTTCAGCAAACGCCTTCATCAAGGAGGGAGAGGCTAAATGCGTGGCTCATCTTGAATATATCAAACAATTCGAAGGTGATGATCTAGCAACTTTCAAAGCAACTTTGGAGTTTTAATTAACTCTAGTTATCAATTAAAAAGCGGGGTGTCTTCTCTTGTGGAAGACACCCCGCTTTTTGAGTTTATTGGAAAGTGATTCTAAATCGAGTAAATGGCCGAGTTGTTAGCGCTATTGACCCTTGATGCAGTCGCATAATCTGACGCGAGAGTGCAAGCCCAATTCCATTTCCATCGGTTTTGGTTGTAAAGAATGGAACGAATATATCCTCGCGTATTTCGTCCGAGATAGGATAGCCATCATTACACACATCAACAAACACACTAGAATTTGCATCTCTACCAATCTTCACCCACACTCTTCCAGAGCCTTGTTGTTGGACTGCTTCTTGTGCATTTTTAAGCAAATTTGATAGCACCTGAGAGATCATCCCTTGGTCAATTTCCAAATACTCTGAACCCTCTGGTGAATCCACCTCAGCATCGGGAGCAAACAAAGTAAGTTCTCTTTTCACTAGCTCCACAACATCGATTCTTGCTAGATTTGGAACGCTAAGACGAGAGAAAGAGCGATAATTTTCCACAAAACGATTGAGCCCGAGGGCTGTTTCAGCGATAATCTGAAGACCACGTCTCACAAAACTCTGATCGTTAGATTGAACCAGCGTCTCGCTCAGAGAAATAATAGGCGAGAGAGAATTCATAATCTCGTGGGTCAGTACCCTCGAAATGCGGCTCCAACTATCTATCTCGGCTTGATTAATCTGAGTATAGATATCCGAGATGGTAACGATCCTAAGATTGCGTTTGCTGATGGTCAGCTCGGTGAGTGTGAGTTTTAGCTGCACTTGGGTGGTTTCGTTATAGAATTTCACCGTATCGCTCTGACCGCTAGAGAGTGAATTAATAGTTTGAGGTAGTCCTTCAGTGAGGATAGAGAGTTGATTCACGTGTGAGATGCGATCGACCACCAGCAGTTCTCGAGCTTTATTATTTATGTGCACCACCGCACCTATTGGATTAAGCACAAGAATCCCAGTGTTGAGTTGGTCGAGGATTTTCTCGTAATAGCGTTCCTGCTCTTGCACTTCTTCGCGGGCTTCGAGCAGGGTTTTCTTGATGCGATTTAGAGCGTTATTAAGCAGATAATCTGCAGTGGAGCTCTCGGGAGCATTCAAAAAACGAAGTGAGTTGTCGCTATTGTCAATAGCATCAAACATCAAGGTTATCTTGCGCACCAAGCGATTGTAGTGCGCAAAGATAAGGCGTGCAAACACTGCCGCCCCTATAAAAGCGATAGTGGCGTAGGCAAAGCTATCTCTAAAGAAGAGATAAAATGTCCCTCCCATTGCCATTAGTAGCAAAACGAGCAGGAAGGAGAGTTGTAGCTTATGGTTAAATTTCATTGCTGAGTGTGCAGGGGTTAATGGCTACAAATCGTAGCGTTTGAGTTTGTTATAGAGCGTTTGGCGAGTAATTCCCAGAGCGGCAGCAACTTCCGAAATATTTCCTTCACACTCACGCATTGTGTTCTCTATCATCGTTCTTTCAATCTGCTCGAGAGTCTGACCCTTTAGGCTAAACTCAGCACATGGCCCACTTTGGGTTTTGCTCAATAGAATATCCTCAGGAAGAACTGTGCCATTCGAACAGATAATCACACTGCGCTCAATGGCATGCTCTAGTTCTCTGATATTCCCGGGCCAGGGGTGTTCTTTAAGTTTTGTTTGAGCGGCGGGGCTAAAGCTCTCGCAGGGCTTGTTGTATTTCTTGGCGAAGCGAGCCAGAAAGATATTAGCAAACTCCAATACATCGTCTCCCCTCTCACGAAGTGGAGGTAAACGCAGAATAAAGGTATTGATTCGATAGTAGAGATCTTCTCTAAAACTACCCTCGCCTATCATTTTTTCGAGATTTGAGTTTGTGGCAGTAATCAATCGAATATCTACCGAGCGAGAAACATTTTCACCCACTCGCACCACCGATCGAGACTGGAGAGCGGTGAGAAGTTTAGATTGAAGATTCAAAGGAATATTTCCGATTTCATCCAAAAATAACGTTCCGCCGCTAGCAACCTCAAATTTACCGGATTTCTCCGATTTTGCATCTGTAAAAGCCCCTTTAGCATGCCCAAATAATTCACTCTCAAAGAGAGTTTCGGTTAGCGAGCCCATATCTACATTCACTAAAATCTCAGAGTTGCGATTAGAAAGCGAGTGAATTTCGCGAGTTAGCATCTCTTTACCCGTTCCGTTTTCCCCTACAATCAGGATGTTCGCATCCGTTGGAGCCACCTTCTCTATCATCTCTCTCAGTGCGAGCATCGCGGGCGAAACACCCCAATACATCTGAGATTGGGGAGCTTTAGCGGCTTTTAAATCCTTAATACGCTGGGCACTACGAGCGAGCTGAACCCCATTTTGAAGAGTAAGGATTAGTTTTTCGTTGTTCCACGGTTTTTCGATAAAATCGGTCGCCCCTTCCTTTATCGCATTAACAGCCAAAGGAATATCTCCATAGGCTGTAAAGAGTACAACCGAAATCGAAGGGCGCATTTTTTTTATCTCCCCCAGCCAATAGATGCCCTCATTGCCTGTGTTTACACCCGAGGTAAAATTCATATCCAATAGCACCAAATCCAAATCGGGGTTCATTCTCAGGGTTGTGTGCAGGTCCTTGGGCGAGGGTAAAGTTATCACCTTCTCAAAGTGAGCAGGCAGTAGTAGAGAGAGTGTTGAGCGGATGGCAGCATTGTCGTCCACCACTAGTATGTTTCCTTTTTTTGACATATAAATTAGTTCTTTTATCCAAAGATAATAAAAGTGTCAATATTTTAGACACCGAGTGTCTATTTTTTTTACACTTTTTATTTTACTGAAACTCATATCATTTTGATTAACAACCTTTTAAAAATTTTGGCACAAGTTTGGCACAGATAACAGCATATAGAGAAAAACACTAGAAAATTTATGAAAAACATTCAACTTTCCCTGCGTAATGTCACACGCCTGAGATGGGCAAACGTCTTTAAAATCACCTCGCTTGTTCTGGGGTTGATGATAGGTGGCGTTTTGATGGTACACACCAACTACTATAATGGTTTCAACAAGGACTTTGCGAAATACGACAGCCTGAATTTTCTTATGCTGCACTGGGATCTATCTGGTGGTGAAGCTCAAAACAGCCTTAAAGCGCTGGGGCCTATGGCTGAGCAGATGGCACAAGATATACCAGCAATCACAGCTGCAACTCGTTTTTACAGCTATACTGTAAGCCTAAAAAATGGAGACAGAGATTTTAGCACTACTGCGGCTATGGGCGATGAGCATTTTTTCGATGTTCTTGGATTTGAGGTTCTCCAGGGTGATCCTAGCGAGGGGCTAAAACAGCCAAACGTGATTTATTTATCTGAATCGCTTGCCGAAAAACTCTTTCCCGAGGGCGGGGCGGTTGGCGGTTCGCTCATCAGCAATAACAAGACGACTATGACAGTGGGGGGGATTTTCCGTGATATTCCCCAAAATAATTCTCTACACAGAATCAATGCTGTGTATAACTCTCAGGGTCATATTCGCTCCTCGTGGTATGGCAGCGATGCTTTTAACACCTTCTTTCTGACCAATCCCAACGTGAATAGAGCGGAACTCGATAGCCAAATTAACCAATCTTTCGAACCCCACCTACAGGAAATGGCTAATAGTGGCTACAACATCTCAGTATTCACTCAGCCTGCCTCAGAGCTATTCAACCACTACAATGCCGACGCCGAAGCCTCAACTCTGGGGATAATGACTATCCTTGGGTTGTTTATCTTGGCGGTGACAGCATTTAATTTTATTTTGATGCAGATCAATTCGCTGCTTGGGCGCGCAAAAGAAGTGGGGGTTCACAAAGCGAGCGGTGCGCGCACGTTCGAGATTTTTGGACTCATCGTATGGGAAACAATTTTCTATGTGCTATTTTCTGCCGCTCTTGCTGCTCTGTTTGTGTGGGCGCTCATTGGTCCTCTTTCGGCTTTGGTGGGCAATCTCGAGGTGATGTTCACAATAGATAGCCTTTGGGTTATCGGAGGCTTGCTAGTGGTGATGATTTTAATATCGGGCATAGTTCCTGCGGTGATATATGCACGTATTCCTGCAACAGAGATTTTTCGCTCCACCAAGCGTAATAACCTGTGGTGGAAACAGGTGTTATTGCTGATTGAATTTTCAGTGGCTATAATAGCTATAGTTGCTTTGATCGGGTCGTCGCTCCAGTTTCGTATGCTAACAAAATTCGACCTTGGATACAATACTGAAAACCTTTACACTTTCGGAACTCACGGCAAGAGTCAATCAACGGTCGAGAACCTAAAAAACGAACTCAAAACCCTACCCTACATAAAGAATGTCGCAACTAGTGAATATCTAATTTTGTGGGGGATGAATGGTTTTGGAATTTTTGATTCTCTTGGTCAAGAGGTCATCGTCACTGCACGCTGCGTGGGAGTGGACTATGATTTCTTTGACACCTATGGCATAGAAATTAAACACGGCGGAGGAGAAGACCTATTCAAAGGTGAATCGCTAATTGCCACCGAACTTTTGTTGCGAAACACAGCTTCGAGCTATGGCGACTATAATTTCCGCACGGAACTTGGCGAGGTGGTAGGAATAGTGGGCAATGTGCGCAACAATCTTTATAATTCACCACAACCCATCATTTTCATTCCTCTTGATACTGGCTACGCAGATAACACATGGAGTTATTTCACCCTACGCACTTCCTCGCCACTGAGCGAGGGGCAGCGAGAGCAGATTAGCGCCATCACCCAAAAACATCTTGAGGTGGAGGAGAAGGTATTAATCACCCCCTATTCCCAGAACATTCGAGATATGTATGTCGAGCTACTCACCATGAGAGACGCTTTCGGAGTTGGCGCAATTATCCTGCTATTGATTACCTTTATTGGCGTTTTGAGCTATATTTCAACCGAGATCAAAGGTCGTCGTCGTGAGATTGCAATGCGAAGAGTGCATGGCGCTACATTCTGGCAGATAATAACAAGCATTTCCAAACGACTGCTTATCGTACTTGGAGTGGCTTCGGTCGTTGGCGTGGGACTGTCGTGGTATGCTCTGAGAACGTTGTTTTCTATGTACTTTGCCGAGCAAATTACTCTCGAGTGGTGGATATTTGCCCTTAGTGTCTTTGTCGTTCTTGTTTTAGTACTGCTTATCACCTATAATCTCAGCTCGCGCATCGTGAGAGGAGGTTATGCAAGGGTTGTTGGAAAATTATAGAGCGTAAAAATTAATAGATACAAAATCAAACTGAAAAATAAGAAAAAACACATACTTCAATGAAAACTCTACTCACCCTCGCCCTTTGCGGCACTCTCTCGCTAAATACTGCTCACACTCAGGAGCCTCTAAGCCTTAGGGAGTGTATGATCTATGCGGTTGAAAACAGCTTTGATGCAAAAATACAGCAAGAAGCTACTCGAAATTCTCATCTGGATTACAAAAAAGCCTTACTCTCTCACTTGCCATCTCTCTCGGCAGGTGTGGGAGCAAATACGTCGTTTGGTCGTAGCATTGACCCTGCGACTAACACATATTCAACTGTTTCGACTTTCAGTAATTCGCTAAGTGCTAGTGCATCGATGACAATTTTTGCAGGTTTTAGGATGATGAACCAAACTCGTTCGACAAAAATCGCACATGAGCGTGGTTTGGATGAACTGCAAAACACTCGAGATCAAATCGCTCTTGAAACCATGGTACTATTTAGCGAAGCACTCTACTATGAAGAACTAGTCAAACTAAACAGCGGATTGGTCGATCAATACACCCAACAAGAGATGTTAATGAAACGCAAGAGCGAGCTGGGAGTGGGGTCGGATGCAGATTTGGCTCAGGTGCGTGCTGCTCTTGCCTCAGCGCAGTATCAACTCATTTCAGCTCAAAAGACCTATGATCTAAGCCTTATGCGACTAAAAGACTATATCAACTATCCTAGCGAGAAAACACTTCAAATCGCACCTTTTGCAGATTCAACAAGCCTATACAATGCCGAAGAGAACTCCCAAGGTGTGATTGAGTATGCCACTAAAAATAACATCAAAGCCCAAATTCAAGAAAAAACATTGGAGATGGAAAAGTTGGCTCTAAAGATCACTAAAGGCTACCACGTTCCATCTCTATCGTTTAGTGCTGGAATCGGCTCGAGTTATTATACTCAGTTTGGCACCAATGGTCATTCTCCTTACAGCGAGCAACTCAACAACAACCTAGGAGAAAGCCTTGGATTATCACTCTCCATTCCTGTTTTTAATGGACTAAACACCCGTTATAGTGTGCGCCAAAGTGAAAATCGCTTGCGACAAGCGAATCATAATTTCCAGAAACAAATACGAGCACTCGAAAGTGAAGTCAGAGCAGCAATCTTGGAGCTCGAATCATCAGAAAAAGCATTGAGCGAAGCACGTCGCAATGTAGAGTTTCAACGACTAGCCAACCGAGCAGTATCACAAAAATACGACAAAGGAATTGCAAGCATAATCGACCTACAAACCTCTAATAACGACCTTTTGCGCGCCGAACTAGAACTACGAAATTCGTATCTACTCCATCAACTAAAAGTGCGAGAAGTTAACTACTATAAAGGCGTGCCTTACATTGAGTAAACTAATTTTGTCTACACTGACACTTTAACACCTTATAGAAAGTTATCTTTTAATGAAAACAGCTCTTCGATATGTAAAAAAATTAGACACTAAGTGTCTAATTTTTTTACACTTTACTAAAGGACGGAAATCACAATTAACTAACCACCAGCCAATTAAACATTTTGGCACAAGTTTGGCATATTAAAACTACTAGAAAATAATAACAAAAAAACACATACTACAATGGATAGAAAAATTGAACACAAAGGACTAATTCGCAAAAAACATATTCCTTGGATGGTTGGCGGTGCGCTGGCACTAATATTTGTTTCGTGGTTAATATTAGGCGACCACCGCCAAACTCTAAGGGTCGACAAGGAGAGTATTGTTATTGCCACTGTTACCGAAGGAGAATTTGCCGACTATGTGCGTGTGAGTGGTACGGTCGAGCCCATCACAACTGTACAGCTCACACCCCTGGAGAGCGGTATTGTCGAGGAACGATTCATTGAAGAAGGGTCTATGGTGCGCCGAGGTGATGTGATCGTGAGATTAAGCAATCCTCAACTCAACATTCAGATCCTGGAGAGCGAAGCATCGTTGGCTGAAAAAGAAAACTTCCTTCGCAACACTCGAGTGGAGATGGAACAGGAAAAACTCAATCTCGCTCGTGAGCGTCTGCAGCTCGAGATTGAACTCGAACGCAAGAAACGTAAATTCGAGCAAAACAAAGCCCTCTACGCCGACAAACTCATCGCCAAAGAAGAATATCTGATGGCAGAAGAGGACTACCGCCTCGCGATGCGCACAGTGGAGCTTGTTATCGTACGCCAAGAGCAGGATTCTATCTACCGTTCAACGCAAGTCGACAATATGGAATTAAACCTACTTTCTATGCAACGAAACATGGCCCTAGTGCGCCAGAGGGTGGAGAATCTTAATGTAAAATCGACCATAGATGGCGAACTAGGAATGTTGGATGTGGTTCTAGGGCAGTCGCTCAGTTCGGGGCATAATATGGGACAGATCAACGATCTTTCGGATTTTAAAATCGAGGCACAGATAGACGAACACTACATCGACCGTGTTACTCGTGGGCTTGTTGCGAGTTTCGAGCGTGGCAACCAAAGTTTTGAAGTGAGCGTGAGCAAGGTATTTCCAGATGTGAGGGAGGGTAAATTCCGCACTTGGTTAACATTCAATGGCGAGCGTCCCGAAAATATTCGCACAGGGCAGACCTACTACCTCAACCTACAGCTCGGCAATCCCACTCAGTCGATAATTATCCCTCGTGGAGCTTTCTTCCAGTCCACTGGCGGCAACTGGATTTATGTTTTGGAGGGCGATAAAGCGGTGCGCCGTCCCATAACGATTAATCGTCAAAACCCTGCACAATACGAGGTAACCTCGGGTCTAAAAGCAGGCGACAGAGTAATAGTAAGTGGCTATGACACCTATGGCGACAGCGAAACCCTAACTCTCAACTAGTTGCGCTCCGAGCTGGAGCAGCGATGATTTAGCTCTAAAAGCATATTAGATCTCACAACAAACAAAACCTAAGAAAACATATTTATGAAAAACATTCTCTACAACTTTCTTCTAACACTCAAGCGCTTCAAGTTGGCTTCCATCTTGAATATGCTCGGCCTCACCGTGGCTTTTTCCGCATTTATGGTCATTATGATGCACTTGAGCTGGGAGCAGAACTTTAATCGACACATTCCTGACTTCGACGATCTATACATGCTCAACACAAGGGCAGCGTTTTCGGATGGTAAGCTATCAGATACTCCAATTCACTCTCGCTCTACGGTAGCTCGTGTGGTGGGTGCCCACCCTCAAATCACCGAACACGCTGAGATTTTCCCATGGCTCTTGAATATGGATGTAAAATACAACATAGAGGGTGCGAATGAGGCTTTTTCAGGTTCACCGCTTTTTGCGAGCGAGAGTTATCCTAGTATTTTTGGGCTTACCGCCATCGAAGGTTCGTTTGAGGATTTCAAAAAACCAAACTCTGTAATTATTCCTCAATCTTTAGCAAAGAAAACCTTTGGAGAGAGCTCTCCTGTGGGTAAAGTGATCACTCGTCTGGATCTTCTTGGACAAAACAATGGTAACAATTTACAACTCACAGTGGTTGGAGTTTATCAGGATATGCCCTCAAATTTTTCTTTTCCCAACACTATCATCGAAAATCTTGGCGACTACCATAAAACTGTCAATGCTGCAAACTACATCTTAGTAATGCGCACCTCAGGCATCTCTGATATGCAAGATTTCACCCAGAGCGTAGAAAAGAGCTATCGCGAGGGTCTTAACGAGGGTTTTTCGAACGTTATCAAAGAGCTAGAATTAGTCGATTTGCACCAAATGTACGCAACGGGGATGCGTGGCGCATCTCTTCCTCAGAAAGACCCTGCAAGCATATTGATCTTGTTCTCGGTGGCTATACTTATGCTCGTGATTGCGACCATTAACTACACCAATTTTTTCATGTCGCTAGTGCCTGTTAGGATCAAAGCAATTAACATCTACAAAGTTTTCGGTGCACCAGTGGGGGCATTGCGCGCGAATATCCTCTTCGAGGCTGTGGGCATGATGCTGATAACTTTTGCTTTATCACTACTTGTAGTGTGGGCTATTGGCGACACGGGACTCCCTGGTTTTACTCAAAGCTCGCTATCGCTCGTAGACAATCTACCTATTGTTGGTCTGACTGCCGTTTTAGCACTAGCTCTAGGGTTGTTCTCGGGGGCCTTCCCTGCGCTGTATATCACTCGCTTTGCACCCGTAATGGTACTGAGAGGCTCGTTCGGACGCTCGCGCCGTGGACAGGCACTTCGCCAAACACTCACCTCGCTCCAGTTCGTTGTCTCTATCGTGATGTTTATCTTCGGGTGGAGTGTGCTATCACAACTCCGCTACCTAGAGACCTACGACCACGGCTACAACCCACAGCGAGTAGTTCACGCGGCTATTCCACCTGCTCAAGCCTCGCTGTTGGACGCTCTTTCAGCTATGATAGATTCTTCGCCCGAATTCGAAGGTCTAGCCTATACTCGTGATGATATTACCAACGTCACCAATACAAATTCCATTGATCTAAATGGCGAGAGTTTTACTTTTCAAGCCTCCAACGTTTCGTGGAACTACCCTGAATTGATGCAAATGCGCCTAGTCGATGGCCGCTTTTTCACCGAACTAGATCTTAATGCCAACGAAGATTATGCGCCTGTGATCGTTAACGAAACTTTCGCTCGCAAAACAGGTTATGCGGTGGGCACAGAATATACAAATTGGAGTGGAAAACTACGAATAGTTGGAGTGGTCTCAGACTTCATCTATCGCTCGATGCACCAACCCACTGGCCCGATGATGCTTTCACTAACCAACCCAACTCGCTTTATGGGTTCCGCTCTTATTAGATTAAGCCCCAGCGCCAACGAGAGCGAGGCGATCGAGAAAATTCGAAAAACCATCTTGGATACTGACCCAACTTTGCTTGCGGATGAACTTAAAATGGGTACTTTTATCCAGTCGCTTCAAAGACATTATTCCAGAGAACAACGCTTGGGTGATTACATAATCGTTTTCTCTTTGCTGACAATTTTCATCTCGCTACTAGGGGTTTTTGGTATAGTGATTTTCGAGATGCAGCACCGCCGCAAAGAGGTTTCTGTGCGCAAGGTTTTTGGAGCGAGTATAACCTCGATTCTAGTGCGTTTCAACAAGCAGATGCTCTGGAGTGTGCTCATTAGTGGAATGATAGCACTACCTGCGGGGTGGTATATCGTAAATCGTTGGTTGGAGGGTTTTGCCTATCGAGATGATGTGCAATGGTGGATCCTTGCAGTGGCTTTTGTAATGGTCACTATATTAGTGAGCCTGCTTATCACCCTTCAAACATGGCGCACCGCCAACGCGAACCCAACAAAACACCTCAAATCTGAATAGGTGCGTGCCCGCACGGGGCGATGATTTAGCTCTAAAAGCACATCAGAACTCACAACAAACAAAACCTAAAAAAACATATTTCTATGAAAAACATTCTCTACAGTGTTCTCACTACGCTCAAGCGTTTTAAGATGGCATCCACGCTCAACATCCTTGGGCTTACTGCCGCCTTTACTATCTTTACGGTCATCGCCATGCAGCTCTACTGGGAGCAGACCCACAATCACGCCCTGCCCGATAGGGAGAATACTTATTTGGTGTACTACACCAATAACGGCGAGGTGGGTTCATCGTTCACAGCTCCCATAGCAACAAGCATTTTAGAGGAAAGCAGCGCTGTTAGTTCCTATGCCAATTTCTACGGCTCTTGGTACGAAAACACCTTATTCACTGTGCAGGGAGAGGACAAAGCAATATATCTCGATGCTTCGAGAATCACACTGCCATTTTTTGATATGTTTGGCATTGAGACCATCGAAGGGGATATAGAAAAACTCTCTGCCCCCGAAACCATTGCAGTCCCTCTTAGTTTTGCAAAAAAACACTGGGGTGATAGTTCGCCCATAGGAGAAACCTTAGTCTGCGATCCATACCCTGATGAGGTTTATACGATAGTGGCAGTTGTCGCAGACTCCCCCAGCAACAGCAGCTTTGCAAATAGACTATTTATTGTAGAGGATCTCGCCAAAGTGCATAAATATAACTGGGGCTATAGTTTTTTTGTAAAAATGCATTCCAATTCTGACAAAGAACAGTTCGCCGAAGAGTTTGGAAAAAAACACAGAACAAGACTTCGAACGCTAATGGGAGAAGGTGCAGTGATTGACTCGACAGCATACCCAATATCACTCAAACCAGTCGATGAACTGTATTTTGATTATCTTTCCACTGATATAGGTGTTATCCAAGGAAACAAAACACTCTCAAACGTATTGCTTTCTATCGCAATACTTATCTTGGTAATGGCAGTGATAAACTACATTAACTTCTATATGTCGCTGGTGCCCATAAAGATAAAGATAGTGAACATAAGCAAGATTTTTGGGGCATCTGTTCGCACGCTACGTATGGTTGCGGTGATGGAGGCGGTACTTACGGTTATGATTTCATTTGCTCTCTCGTTGTTGTTTGTAAATATAGTGTCAGATCTTGATATTGCGGAATTTACCAAAGGTGCATCGACTGCCATCGAAGACAATGCAGTGATAGTTAGCGCAGTGGGTATATTGGCTCTGCTTATCGGATTATTCTCAGGATTGTTTCCTGCGTGGTATATCACTCGCTTTGCGCCATCTATGGTCTTGCGAGGATCGTTTGCTCGCTCTGGCAAAGGGCGCGCGCTGCGTGGTGCTCTCTCGGTGTTCCAATTCAGTATAGCCATCGCCCTTATCATCGGATCGCTATTTATTGCGCTACAAAACAGTATGATGAAAAACTACGACTACGGGCTGAACCACGATCGTGTGGTGAATGTGAATATCACACCCACAATCACTGAAAACAAAGATGGATTCACTGCCTCACTCAAAAGTTCGACAATGATAGAGGATGTAGCCTATCTATCTAGTTATATTGGTCAGGGTTTGTCTAGCTATACTATGAGAAAAGGTGAACAAATGATCGAATTGCACATCATTTACGCATCGTATAATGCGCCTGAATTTTTTGGCTTTAAGCTCGCGGATGGACGTATGCCAAACGAGCACGATATGGCTGGAAATGGAGTATCGATTATAAACGAGTACGCTCGCAATAAATATGACCTCACGCTGGGATTTGATTTGATAGGAGGGAAACACAAGGCAGTTGGCTTTGTGGATGACTACAAATTTGGATCTCTACGTCAAGCAATGGCTCCAGTGGCTCTCTGGATTAACTCTCACGAGATGGATATGGATTGGGATCCAAATCGTATAGCCTACATCCGCTTGGCTAAAGGAGCTAATTATACGCAAGTGGTGGAGTACATCTCAAAGACAATGACCGAACTCGACCCCATGATTACTCCAAACTCCATAAATATCACGCCAATGGACGAGATGATAGAATCAATGTATCGCAACGAGGAGCATATCTCGCAGGTGGTGACACTGTTCTCAGGTGTGGCGATAGTAATTGCACTGTTGGGGGTGTTTGGCATAGTGTTTTTCGAGATGCAACACCGTCGCAAGGAAGTATCCGTGCGCAAGGTCTTTGGAGCCTCCGTGCGCTCGATTTTGGGGCGATTCAACCGACAAGTGCTTTGGGTGCTAGCAGTTTCTGTTGTTATAGCTATTCCAGCCGTATGGTATGGTGCTAGCAAATGGCTCGAGGGATTTGCCTATCGTATTGACCTTAATTGGTGGGTATTTGTACTTGGCGTGCTAATAGTTGCACTCATAGTTATCACCATGGTAACCCTACAAACATGGAGAGCCGCCAATGCCAACCCTACAAAGTACCTAAAATCCGAATAGGTGCGATCCGAGTCGGACGCAGTAATGATTTAGCTCCGAGCTGGACGCAAAGCGTCTTTTATCATTGAACTCTAAACGTGGCTTTCCAAATCTGACCGCCCGAGCAGCTCGCACCTCGAACTATGCCTTTCCAAGCCTAATACATAGTTAGTGCGGCTGGCAACCGCCGACGAAGATTCAGGATAAGAGAGAGATTACATTATCTAGCACATATTTATTAGGATTATAATGCAAAATGAGGGCTCCCAATGGGAGCCCTCATTTTGTGGTTGGTACACTCAATACTTTCTCTAAGTATTACTAATAGATTTTCTAATCCCACTAGATGAATTTCACGAACATTGGTTTATCAATCACAATGTCAAACTGTTCACCCATATAGCTGAGAAGTCCACTTTGTGGGTCACGCTTATAAATCTGAACCGCATTGCTATCGCGACAAGCAACCAATAGTAGTCGGCCATCGGGCGACAGAGTGAAGTTACGAGGATGGATTCCTGTTAGGGTATAATCTATCTTGGTGAGCTTGCCGCTAATGGAGTCGATGGCAAAAGTTGAAATTCCATCCGCTTTGAGACGGTTGCTAGCATACAAAAAGCGGCCATCGGGGCTAATGTGAATATCAGCACTCCCGCCACCTCCTACGCTATCAGACGCTGCTCTATCAAACTCTACCAAAGAGTCGCCTATGAGATCAAAAGCATGAACCACGCCCGACATCTCACCTATTAGGTAGACTTTATCACCCTTAGGATTTAGAGTTATATGACGAGGACCTGTACCCTTTGGCAAAGAGATAGAAGGCTCAAGCAATCTGAAATTGGTTGATGAATCCACACCAAAACGATAGATTTTATCTTTACCGAGATCAGTTGCCAAAATAGTTTGTCCGTCATTCACACTCAACAAACAATGGAGATTAGAGAGCGGTTTGTCCTTAAATTCAACTAGTTGCAGATGAGACGACAATTGCCCTAACGAATCAACATCAAAGATAGAGACACTACCTCCGCCATAGTTGGCTGTTGCCACCCATCCATCGCCTGAGACAATGTGGCAAGGGTAAGCGCCCTGAGTTTTAGATCGTGAAATCTCTGTGAGTGAATTCAGATCACTATCATAGCGATAAGATACTACTTCGGCCGAGAGCGAATCTAGTTCTGATACACTATACACAAAATTCAAATCCTTAGAAACTGCCATAAAAGTTGGATTTTCAACTTCCGCATGAGAACTATACGATGACTGGCATGTAGTAGTATCGAAATCAAAACAATACACACCTTCACTTGTACTATCTGTCAAAGTACCTATAAGTAAACGAAGGGGTTTGGGTGAGCTAGGAGCTTGCGAGCAGGCAAACATAAATATCACTAGCAAGAATAGTGGCGGCAGAGGGTTTTTCATTGTTGTATTTTTCATTATGGTTACAAGGATAAAGGTAAGCAAAATTTGAAACATTGCAAAAAATCACTAAATTTGTAGCTACTCAAAGAAATATAAATTTAATATATGTACCAAGTCACCATAGCAATGCCCGTTTACAATGTAGAGCAATATGTTCACAAATCACTACTGAGCGCATTGAATCAAACATTCCAAAGCATTGAATTTCTCGTTATAGACGACAAAGGCACGGACAAAAGCATGGACATCGTCAGAGAATTACTTAGCACTCATCCACGAGCAGAACACGTAAAAATCATTGACCACCAAACAAACAAAGGCACTGGAGCTACAAAAAACTCAGCACTGGATGCAGCCACTGGCAAATATATTTTCTTTCTTGATAGCGACGACGAACTAACGCCCACCGCTATTGATAATCTCTATTCTTTGATCGAACTTCACAAGGTAGATTTTGTGGTGGCTGGTTTCGACAAGTACACTTTGGAGGGTGAAAAAATCGAAGGTTCGCATTATCCAGATAAAA
>CAYJLL010000009.1:0-20969 GCA_964370955.1 uncultured Rikenellaceae bacterium
GAATTCCATAGTCTTAGCATCGCCAGCAACTCCATTGACAACTGGAGTCACACTCACGGTGTAGTTAGTACCAGGTGTCGCTGCCGATACAGTGAGACCACGCTCGCTGACAGTTTCACTAATTCTCGAACCGTCATCACCCACCACCTCGACATTCCAGGAATCAACGCCCAAATCTGAGCTATCCCACACAAACGAGAAATAACGCTGACCTAGAGAAGACATACGAATCTCTGGCGAGGCAATTTCGCTACCGGTCTTGGGAACCGAAAATCCGACTGCTATATTAACATCGATTCCATAATTATTTTTTAATGAAGCCCACGCTCCGCCTGTTTTCACCAAATCTCCTCCTACAGCTGCTGGACCTTGATCCAGAGCAACGATAGAACCTGAGATCTCAGGGAAAGTAAATTCGATTCTCAAATCTGCATCGGAGGGCACCAACACAGGATTGTTCACAGGGACATAGTTATAACCTAATTTACTAACAAAACCTGTTGAGTAGACAAGGTTGGCATCGTGGAAAATTTTTGCTGTCATCTCAGCATTTTCAACCCCACTTAGAATGTAGAGGTGTTGAATTTGTAATCCCTGCACTCCTTTGTCTGCAAGATCAGAGGGCGTGAAATTAACAGCCAATCCTTCGGTCCTTCCAGTTAGAAATCCTGTTGTTATCACATCGCTATGAGATATGCGAGTCTCTAATAAAGATTGAGATTCGGACTCTAAGGTGATTGTAGGTAGAGCAGTATCTCCCGTGATGGTTATCTCCTGCGAGTAAGGTACAAATCCATATAGATAAGCTGTTAGAGTGTAATCACCAGCGTCAACATTCTCAAAAGAGAAAATTCCATTGCCATTGGTTGTGGCTATAAGCTCACCACCTGCACGAGTGAGAGTTTCCGAAAAATCTATCACTCTCAGAGGTGCGCCGCCTACAGGTGGCTGAACAACAGGGCTTAGTTTGATGCTTACATTCGCCAGAGCTGCATTGTCAACCGAAGAGACCACCGCTCCCGATACAGCATACCTTTCAACTGGCACTCCCACTGTAAAGTTTACACCTGCTACACCTGCAGCAATTTCAGAGATTTCGAAATCCACTTTTTGGCCCGACCAACTCACCATCGCAGGCGATGAGTTACCACTGATATAGGTGTTATTAGTATTCCCTGGGAAGAGGTAAGAACTAGCAAGCCCATTATTCACATAACCAGCCGAACGCAAGAGTTTAAAACATGGGTGGATCGCATAGGCATTGGGGGTATTTCGCGCCCAAAGCTGTAGTGCTGTGAAATTTCCATCAACTGTGGTTATAACTGTTTGGTCATTGAGATCCACATGATAGATTGCCAAGCCCATATCCTGAGCTGCAGCAGTGCTCAGGTATGTATCCCATCCTGTACTCTCACGAGCCTCAACTACAAAGAATTCATCTGCACTACCCGATTCTATTCTATAGGCTTTATTAGACGAACCGATAGGCTCCAAAGACTGGGTCGTCCCCATAGGTAGCGCATCGAAGTTTAGCCAACCCAATTGATTACGTTCAAAAGCGTTAAGATAGGGAGGTGTATCGCCACCATTGTTATAATTACCCGAACCCATCAAAGAGAACGAGCCAATATCCTCGGCATCTCCTCCTATATCGTAGTTGGTGTCATAGACGTCAGTAAGCCCGAGCACATGGGAAAACTCATGAACGAAAGTTCCAATAGAGCTAATCGAGGCGCCTTGCGCCCCTCTAAACTCAGAACTCACCGAATAGCCACCGATGGTTACTCCATCAACAGTGACAGCTTTCACATTTCGTACATCCCAGCGGTGGGGCCACACTGTAGTAGTTCCTGCACCTTCTGCCTGATTATGGCCTGCAAAGATCAGAGCCACATTGTCAAGAACACCATCATTATTTTGGTCAAAATTCTTGAAATTCACTGAGGCATTGAGCGCCTCACAGGCTTCAACCACCATCTCCCATGCATTGGCCGTGCCATCATCACCAGCATAATAAGAACTATTATTCTTTAGGGCAACCACCCCATAGATCTGAAAGCTTGGATTATAGACTCCACTTGAGTTGTCCGAAAAATAGGTTCTAGCACTTCCCAACGGAGCTTGAGTGTTGCCATTGAGCTTATCGTCAAAAACAATTTTAGCTGAGGAAGTCGTAAACTTAACGTCTTTATACTCCACTAGTATCACCAAAGGTCTGTCTATCACAGTACTGGCAGCCGCTCTTTGCTCTACGGTTTTTGCGAGGGACGAATTTATTTGAATCGCTCGCATATAGGTTCCACCATCGGCAAAAGGACTGTTCAAGGGTGAGTTTGCGCGGCGATGGGCTATCACATCAGAGGTCATAGCAGAAGGCAGTGCTCCTCTAGTCTGAGGCGAGCCAACTCGAATATCCGTCACATTAATTTGATCATAACCATAGGAGGCATAATAGTAGTAGCCATCGGCAGACTTTACAACTGGGATATTCCCCGAGGTCGTATAACCAAATCTTTCGTCACCATGCACACTCAGAGTAATGACGCTGCCATCGGGTTGGGTGTAGCTAATAGGATAAGGGTAAGCCGGAGTAGAATGCGCCTTTGGGACGCTCATTATCGCCAATAGAGCCGACACAGTGACAATACGGGCGAGATTTCTAAATAAGTTTTTCATATTTTTGTGATCTAGAGGTTTTTCTATGTTCTCTTGATAATGACGATATTTCCTGCTCTGATGTAGAGCCAAAATATCGAGTCACTTTAAAGACAAATATAGTAAATAAGCCCTAGAAAACAAAATTTATTTTAGAAGTTCATACAATTTCGAAGAAAGCTACAACCTCTGCACTCTCTCCCATATTCCGCCTCGATTGCGGTTTCGCCACAGGTATAGCGGGGCTTGCAAAGCACATATATTCATAAACACAAAATAATAGAAACCAAACAACATCGGCACCTGCACTCTAGCTTTACTAAAGAGCCATCCAGCCAAAGCAAGCAGATAGAAAGCCCCTTGGCACACCATCAAAAATTCATAGATCTCAGCCCTTGAAAACAAGCACCAATTTAGTATCAACACTAATATCAACAACCAAGGGGTCACACACCACCTCAAGACTCTATGCGAAATATACTGCCAACTGAGCATCCCATAAGCAAAAGGATTCAACAGCCCCCTAAGCCTCCACACAGCCTGCCATCCTCCTGCAGCTATACGCACCTTGCGTTTACTTTCCCCTCGCAGATTTGCAGATCCGCCTTCCAATGAGTATGCCTCGGGAACATAGAGGGTTCGATGGCCTTTCATTGCTAAAGAGAGCGAAATGGTAAAATCATCCAGCAGGGTATCTTCCTTGAGAGGACGGAACAACTCTGCGCGCAGAGCAAAGAGTTCGCCTGCCGCCCCTATGCAATTGCCCAAGAGCGAATCCCATGTTTTGAGCTGAGATTCATAACGCCAGTACAAACTCTCCCCCGCCCCTTGAGCTCCACTGCTTGAACTGAGCAAAATACGTTTCTCGCCTGCCACACAACCCACCGTTTGGTCTTGGAATCCTGTGACTATCTCACGCACCGCCTCAACATTAATCATCGCATTGGCATCAGTAAAAATCACAATAGGCGTATCTACATAGCCCATCCCTCTATTCATCGCCGCCACTTTTCCTCGCCTTTGGGGGGAGTGGAGTACTCTAATATGATGATACTCTTTAAGTAGTTCGGCAGTGCGATCGTTTGAACCGTCTATCACCCACAGTGTTTCCACTAGATGTGATGGATAGTCCAATGCCAAAGTGTTAGCTACTTTCGCATCTACCACCGCCTCCTCGTTATATGCGGTAATGAAGATAGTCACTCGTGGAAGGTTGTTAGTTTCACCCTCTTTGGTACACTTTCGCGGTTTCAAGGCTACGATTATCGCCAACACAAGCCCGTAGCCCACAAAAGTATAGAAAATAATAGCCAAGGAAATCCAAAATATTGTTTGCATGATTTTAGTTTATTTTTGGTGCTACTCGCACGGATAATTCTCCATTAAAGACACTTTGCGTGTTGCTCTATTGCCTCTTGCGTATTGTTGCAGGGACTCCAAATGCGAGCGAGCCAGCGGGAATATCGCGCGTGACCACCGATCCTGCGCCTATAACGCTGTGGGAGCCTATGCGCACCCCAGCGGTTATCACTACATTCGCTCCCACCCACACATCGTCCTCTATGATGATTTCTTTAGCAGTAACCCCCTGTTCACTAATTTTACGCGAGGGGTCTGCGAAATTATGATTCAAAGCCGAAACAACTACGTTTTGTGCCAAATGAACGTCAGAGCCTACACTCACAGGGCCTATCACAGTGTTATTGAGCCCTATGCGAGAATAATCGCCTATAGAGATATTCCCCATGCCGTTATTGAGGGTCGCCCCATGCTCTATAATAGTCCTCTTGCCAAGGCTCAGAGAATTCCATGGAAAAATATCTAGGCGCACCCGAGAGCGTATCCTCGACCCTCTCCCTCGTTTAATACGAAAGGGGTTAACTAAATTTCGCACCCACCAACGAGGGCGAGCGGCATAGGGGTGAGACAGAGCCCAGAGCAAAAAACGTTTCGCTGGTGAATCTTTCATTGTTTTGTAGTTCTAATTTGTGCTATCGCTCTATAAATCGCCTCAACGCTATTTTTCCACGAGTGGCTCTGAGCAAAAGCTATACGCTCTGATCGCAAAGCATCATTATCGAGAGAGAGCGAAAGTCTAATGGCTTGAATATATTGTTGATGATTCTCACAAAGACTCACAACACTCTCAAATATCTCCATAGTTGGGGTTCGGGTTGCTACCACCGCTTTACCCATGGCGAGGTATTCGTCTATCTTTCGAGGATAGTTGCCCTGAGTGGTTGGATTAAGGAGTTGAGGGTTGATGCACACATCAAAATGCGCTATATAAGCAGGCAATCGCTCTGGGGTCTTCGCACCCAGAAAATGAACATTCCCTAGGATGTGCAGTCTGTGGGATTTAAAAAAATCGTCCTCAGGCCCCACCACAACAAAACTCACCTCTCTCATATTCTTCGCAAGCTCATAAAGCAAATCTGCATCCAAGCGCAACGAACTCACTGCGCCCACATAGCCAACTATCGGTTTTGCAACGCTCTGCAAGTCCTCTGGCGGCAGGTGTTTTTTATGAGGGTCATACAGCGAAAGATCGACTCCCTGCCCTACATAATAGCTCTCGGGGTTAAATCCCTTGATGTCCTCTAGTAGATAGGGCGAATTGGCTAGCACCAAATCGCTCTTTGCAGCAAGAATCGGCTCCAGTCGTGCGCTATGCCTCTTCCAGTAATCCACCCCCTGCAACCAATCCCTGCGATAATACACTGAAACAGTGGGATCTAAAAACTCCTTGAGATAGAATGATCGAAATATATCATTATCATTGAAAAGCACAAAATCCTTAAAGCCCAGCTCCTTTGTAGCATGCAGAATGGCTCGTGCTATCTTTTTGTTATTAAACTTATTGAGAGCATCAAACATCCAATCCCAACGAAAACTATTGGCAGGGAGGGTGTGAAAGTTCAAATCTAGAGTATAGAGCCGCTCGTTGATTCTTTGCAATGGTTCTTTGTGAGTTTTATTTACGCCCCCCCTGAAGCCTTGAGGCGGATTTACATAGAGCACCCGATTTTGCTGACTCATCACACGGGCAATATTTTTGGCATTCCCCCCGATTTGCATATTCCAATCCTGCAGGCCAGTGAATACTATATCTTGATTTTTCATTGTCTTGATTTTTATTGTTTTATATTCAGGGTGGTGATGGGTGGCCTGCTCCCTATGCAAGGAAAAGGAGTAGAGCTTCCCAGGGGGAGGGGTGTCGCCATACTTTAGAACGCTAAGCGTTTTTATGATTTATCTCTGCAGAGGCGAAAGCTTGCGGATGAGCTGATCTTCGCTAGAATAGCAAGATTGCCAGTGCGGCTCGCACCTAGCTTTTCTTTTTATGGTTAAACCCCTTAAAACAGCGGAAATCTGCGATTTAGTCTGTTTCAGGTTCTTTAACCAAGGTGGTGTTTTCTTTTTGTTTGCCTTTTCTGGGCGACGCTGGACGGCCTGCTCCCATACTAGGAAAAGGAGCAGGGCTCCCGCGGGGAGTGTCGCCCTGCTAGTGCGTGCCCACACTGGTTCGTCCGTCTAGGTGTTTATCTCCCACAAAACCACAAGCTAGTCTCACTATTTCGCCACCTCTTCATACACCCTCAGCAGGGCCTCTGCCGAACGAGTCCACGAAAACTCCAAAACACGCCGCCTCCCACGAGCAATAAACTCTCTCACATCTATTTCCACCATCGCCCTAGCAATCGCCTCCACATCCTCAGGATCAACCAACAGAGCTGCATCGCCCAGCACCTCAGGGATAGCACTCGAGCGAGAAGCTATCACCGCCACAGCACATGCCATTGCCTCTAAGGGAGGTATCCCGAAGCTCTCCCTGAGGGACAGATACAAAAACAGCGAAGCTCCACTATAGAGTTGAGGCAGATCATAATTTGACACATAGCCCACCGCATAGACATGCTCTTTTATCTCATCCCAAACGCTCTCGCCTACCATCCTCTGCATCTGCGCCCCTGAAACATCCACCACCACCAAAGGCGGCAGATCGGTGGCGAGCCTACGATAGAGAGCATAGGCCTCAAGAGTGAGTGCGGTATTTTTCTTGGGGTCGGTATTACCCAGAGTGAGGATATAGCGTTGTGGGAGATGGTATTTTATTTGAACATCATGGCCCATAGGGCTTGGAACGAAATGAGAGGATGGGCTATTATATATCACCCGAACAACATCATCACGCAGGGGGAAACAAGACAGAATCTCACACTTTTCGTAGTGTGATACTGTAATAATTCGCTGCGCCCCACGCACCACCCGCGGCACTATCATTCGCCTATAAATTCGCCCCATGCGTTGATACACACTAGAGGATTTCGTTTTGGATGGTTTCATAAATATCACATCGTGCAGCGTTAGAATCAGCCGCGCCCCACAACGCAAAGGAGCGGTATTGGAAGTGCAGTGTAACAGATCCGCACCCCACCTTCGCACCGCCCTTGCCAAATGCCATTGCTCCCAATGGGGGTAGAATTTGCAGGGAAGGGTAATGATCTGGAAATTCTCGGTCTGCTGAATCACCCTATCCTCTCCTGGGGCAACATAGACTCGATAGTGGTTCACAGTGTCAAGCTTTTGCAGGGCACGAATTAGCTCGATGGCAACAAAGTCCATCCCGTGCTTATTGGGTCGAAAGATACGTTGCGCCTCAATGGCTATCTTTAGAGGTCTTTGATTGGGGTTTCGCATGATATGGAGCGTGGGTTGAGGCATGATGGGTTGTGTGTATGAATTTTTTGTTTGCGCCCCTTAGACGAAACAAATTTAGTGCCATCACCACCACCGAAACTGGGAGTTGTAACAAAGCTCGAAGTAAGCGCACACTATATAAATAGCGAGGTACACTAATCAAAAGCGTCAATGCAAACACTACACACAAAGCCACCCATTTATAACCGCTTAACTGCGACAAAACTAGCGAACACACTGTCATCAAGGGCAATAAGGCCATCATCAGTGAGCGAGGAGGCATAGCCATCTGAATAATTTTGTCGGCATAATCTCCTCGCCCCCGAACTACAGCTCGTGGAAGGTGAGGAAGATATTTTCTCAGGTAGACAAATTGTGCTGAGAGCCACCTCCTGCGCTGGCGTGAAAAGTTAGCTCGCTCGCTCACCTTTTCATCCAGTACATAGGCATTCTCCAAGTAATCTATTCTTTTGCCTCGGCGGATTAGCTCCAATTCCAACTCTTTATCAAAACCTCCCACCGCTTTAATCTCTGCCATAATTTGCTTGAATTCAGAGTATTCAAAAGCCATCCCCGAACCTATGAGCGCCGCTGAAAAACCTGCTCTTGTGTGACCTTTACGGAAAATTGTATTATTTATTTCTTCGGACGCTGCATCCAATAGAGCCATCGAATTGTCGAGATTCTTCGCCTTACGATGAACCTGAAGTGGGAGATGGGGGTGAGAGGCTACCTGAGAGAGTAGCTCACGGGGCAGATGATTATCAGCATCAACCACCAAGGCAATATCATAACTATCAGAGAGTTGCACCATAGCTTCATTGAGCGCTTTCGCTTTGGTCGAATTTTCTTTTGCGGGCAACTCGATGAGCGTCAGAGCATGAGTTTTAAGCTTTGCGATGGTCGTCTGATGGAGCCTATCGGCAATGACCACCACGTCAAAGAGCTCTTCGGGGTAATCACTACTCAGCGCCACTTCCACCGTCTGTACTATCACCGCATCTTCCCTGTAGGCAGGTATCAACACTGCTATTCGTTTGGGCTTTGAGTCTTTAGAGCGCGCCTTCACTGGCTCTGCTTGGGCTGCAAGGGCAAACGTAAACAGATAGAGCACGGGGAGTGCCAGTGCAATAAATATCACTAGGTCTAGGATTTCGAGTATCATGGTATTTATGATTTTATGAATCTTTATAGAAAGGCGTCACCCTCTAGTTATTTTTATTACAGTCCCTATCGACATAGTTTTCGCCCTTATAAAAATATTCACCCACTCGGCGCAACTCACGACGAACTCTGAGCCACACCATAGCCCCTAAACCCCCATCTGCATCAAGGGTACGAGCCGAAGAACGTATGCGAGTGGCACGCCCTAGAGCCAATCGAACTTTGCCATGATGTTTGAGAGCAAGAGTCATCGAACCATCCTCTCCTCGAAGTATGTCCGTGCGCCAACCTATCTCCAGAGCCTGCTTTCGCCAAAAAGCCATCGAAGCTCCTCCTGCAACAAGCTCTGGTCGACGCAACACTCGCAAGCGCATCACTAAATCTCTCGCCCAACAATACAGAGTCAGTTGCCACGGCCGCAAGCGACCATCGGCCACAAACCAATAACTCCCCAAAACCACTGCAACTCCATAGCCCTTGCGCAGTTTTGAAGCCATAGATTGAATATAGGTGGGAGGGTAAAGCGTGTCGGCATCAACAGAAATAATAATCTCGCCTTGGGCATACTCCAGTCCCATTTGGCGAGCGTGGCCTACGCCTTTTTTGGGTTGCAGCAGATATTTTGCTCCGCTGCGATGGATGATCTGCGAGGTAGCATCAGTGGAATTATTATCTACCACTATCACCTCAACAGCCTCGTGGGCTATGTTTTGGGAGAGGGAATAGAGCATCCCTGCTATTTTTTCCTGCTCATTATGGGCGATGGCGACCACCGAAATCCGGGGTTTGCTTTCGCCCAAGAGTCGAGCAAAACCTTCTCTCATCCTATCGAAATCTTGCCACCCAAGCTCTCCCATCGAGCAGTGAGAGTAGGGGGTATACCAGTTTTTCATGTTTATACTTTGTTTTTGCGTGAAAATAATTCGCTATACTTTTTGAGAGGCAAATGGCTCGCAGTCCAACTCGCGGCTCATCATCAAGAAAGCCATACTCATGTATGCTATCATCCCCGTTGGCATTTGTCCCATCACACCATTGCCATAGGAAGCGACCATCACCCCCGCAATTCCTGCCAAAAGAGCCTTTAGTTTGTAGCCTAAAACCTTGTCTTTCACCCTCAACACAAGCCATCCGCCTCGAAGCAACACATACATCAGAATACACAAATGCAAGGTCAACCCCACGACACCCTGTTCTGCCCAGATAGACACATACCACGAATCTGTGGGCACGTTGGCAAGAAAGCCATTTGGCGAGAATCTTTTCCCCCAATTACCCGCCGAGCCTATACCACCCCCAAAGGGTCGCGAGGCAAGATAGCTGGCGAGTTTGTTTTGGTTTATTAGGCGTGCTTGCAGCGAGGCATCATTTCCATTGAACGCGGTGCGCATACGAGCAATATGATAGTTTGAATCTCCTATGTGAGTGAATTTCAGGAAGGCAAAAGCTCCTAGATACAGCATCGCTGTGGCCAGAGCCACCTTGCGAGAGCCTGCCACTAGGGCAAAACACAAAAACCCTGCCGCTGGAACTGCTATCGCACCACGGGTACCCGAAATCAACATCCCAAAGAAAGCCAACGCCGACACTGCAATCAAGTACCACCTGCGCCTACCATGGGCACCCAACGAACAAATACCAAAAACCACACCCGAAAAACCCATAGCCGCTCCAAACTGGCCTGCATCTGTAAAAAACGAAAATATCCTTAGTTGCCCACCAATAATATGGGTTTTACCGCCCACCTCATTCAGCCAGCGAATCTCAAAAGGGTCAACATACCCCATCAATTGCACCACACCCTTGGCAATTGCCAGCAGAGTGAAAACACTCCAGAGGTTGAGCATCAGATCTAAATCTTTGCGTCGGTTAAATAGGATGAAAGTCAGGGGGATGGTCATGGCAAAATAGAGCGAGAATCCTCGCATTGCAAAAAACCATGCTGTGCGGCTCAATGCCTCGGGATTAAACAACTGGAACAAAGCATAACCATACCACACAAGGGCCAAATAGCTCAGGGTGCGAGCAGCTGGTTTGAATAATCCTTTTTGGTTTAGAGATTTCAGAATCAAAGCAATATACATCAACGCGAGTAATAAATCTACGCTCAAACCCAAGGGACCCGGCAGATAACGACTAATACCCATCGCAAAATAGTTTACCACAAATAGCGCCACCATCCCCACTCGCGGTTGGTCAATAATAAGATAAATCAAAAACCCCAAAGGAGGAAGTAGCATCGCTGCCGCTGCTGCGGTCACTCCAAAATTAATCACTCCCCACACCACCAAAACACCCACTAACGTAGCGAGTAAAAATCCTCGAAGGTGAGTAATGGGGCCTTTATAGGCAGTTATATTTAGTTGTTGATTCATTTTCGTTTCATTTTATTTGATAGCGCAATGAGTGTTCGATCACATACAAACCGCCATTGTCTGAGAAAATCATTCCCACGCGGTCGAATCTCCAAGGGCAAAAGCAGTAATCCCATCACCACTCCCAAAGAAACAAAGCTCACAGTCACCACAACCACTCCCAACAGAGATTCAAACACAAAAACAGCCACTAGGTTTCCAACTATATTCAAAACAGCCATCGCACTCACTTTCACTAGATTCATCCTAGGGCGACCCATAGCCTCAAGCGCAACCCCCGAGAGTCTATCGACAACCAACAACACTCCATAGGCCGCCAAGAGATAGAGCATCACTCTCATCACCCCAAAATAGGGTCTGTATTGATTGCCTCCGAAAAATTCGAGTATCAAGTCGGGCATCAAAACCAAAACAACAGATATAGGCACAACCATCATCACTGCCAAAAGAATGTAGCGCGCCAGTAGCCCTCGAAAATCCTCGAGATCTTCGTTATGCCACGCTCGACTTAGGCGGTTATAGGCAACCTGAGCCACCGAACGCACTGGGAGCTCTATCGCCTCTATGCTCTTGAAGGGCACTGCCAAAATTGCTACCGCGCCCACACCCAATACGGGCGAAAGCCCAACAATAAAACTATCTGCACTTCTCAAAAGCGAGGAACTCACGGTGCTCCACAGGGCAAATCGCCCAAAATTAAATATCTCTTTCATATCACCTCTTGATGCCTTGCCAACCGCCCTTAGAGAATCCCAATTCTTGAGAAAAGCAAACACAGAACACACCACATTGGCTAATAAGTAAACCCCTAGAATCTTTAAAAAAAGCACTTCGTCAGAGCTCACCACCCAAATCACTCCCAACACAAAAATCGTCATATTCAGCCCCTTCATCAACATAATCTCAAAAAAACGCCCCTGCCCCTGAAGCACACTCAGAGCATTATTCCATCCCAGATTCGCCCACCCAACCAAAGGATAGTAGAGCAAAAACAGATAATAGACCCTCTCGCTGGTGGCAATATGCCCTCCCAAGAAATACGCCCCCAACCACATAAGAACACTAAGTCCTCCCATCACTATAATATTAGAAAGCATTGAAGAGGCCCCCATGCGACATACGCTCTGAGAACTATCACACTCTCGAGCTATCATCCTCACCACCGCCGAACGGGTGAGTCCAAAACGTAGCAAGTCCACAAAGACAGAAAGAGTGAGAAACAAAAACCACTCTCCAAAGAGCTCGATAGTGGTAAAATGCGAGAGGATAATAAAACTTGCGAGCCCTCCCGCCGCCAAAACACCATTACTCAATAGCGACTCTAACTGTTTATTCATTGTTTGTTATCTTTTTTTAAAGTTTCCTCTTAGAGCTAAACTCAAAATATACCATGCGTTTCACAAAGCGACGAAACGAAGAGCGCCTATAGGGTAACTCTCCGAGTAAATCCTCCAAACAACTATATTCAGTGCCATTGAGCAATATATATAGTTGTTCGGTGCTGCCAATGGCTGAGTGTAGCGATCTTACCACTCTATTATCCCAATCATGCCAAGCACGATTTGCGCGAACTACAAGTAGATTTACTCCTCCCTGAAGCAGGCGATAGTTCACGGCTTGATTCTGGAGCGAAGGATGTTCAATTATCACAAAATCGGAGATGCTCTCAGGGGGCGTAAATTCTAGATATTCTTTTGCTACGCCCTGATAGTTAGAGAAATTCTGTACCACTGAGCTATAACCCATACTCTCTAGCGAATCATGAATCTGTTGCAAGATCGTAGTTTTACCTTCTCGCCTCTCAAGAGATAGTAGATTAATCACAGTGGGTAACGCTTTTCCCGCACGCAAAGAAAATATCCCACCCATAAATCGATTAACAGATTTACTCAAGATCTGACGATCCATTTCATCCTCGCCCTGACCCTGTGCGGGATAAACTCCCATGACCGTAAGTCCCGAGAGCCTCTCGGCGACAGCCACCGTGCGCATGGTGCGATCGGAGAATTCCATAATAAGCACTATCGCCAGTAGAAGTATAAAGACTGCCAGCAGAGTGACTAAAACCAGCATCTTTCGTCCACTGGGCTCTGCTGAGATAGGAAACAATGGATCTTCCGCTACTTTCAGAGTAGAGCTTGAAATCTCTACATCCTGTTTGCGCAGCTTGGCTAAGGTCAACGAATGAAGCAAGGAGAGATACTCCTCTTCATTTACGTTAATCTCTCGCTCTTTGCGTTTGACCACCGCTCCGATGGGTGCATAAAAATCAAACATAGCATCAATCTCCTTTCGTCTTGAATCCATCACTCGTATGGCTTCTTTGACTGCATCTCGAGCAATGGTATGAGTAAGCCATTGATCGACAATATTATCCACCGCTATTCCCTCTGCTGTATAGGAATTAGCGGCAACAGTGTCGAGCATATCATGTAGTTCGCCTCGTGATTCCTCGACCATAGAGTGGAAACGACTCATATCTAGCCCCGTGTAGGTGGTATCGCTACGGAAAACATTATCAGTCACTGCACTAGAAACCCGTGAGGCTATCTCGTGTCGCTTGTCTAGGACATCGCCCGCCTCGAGTCTTCGCAGTAATTTGAGCCCTATCTTATTTCCTAGGAGTTCGGCAGAGCGCGCCGATTGGGCGTCCAGAGCAAGGATTTTATCGTAGTTAAGTTCAAATGCTTGGAGTTGACCTGCGATTGCTTTTGTTTGCTCGTAGTAGTTGATCACTCTATTTTTTTTTGAGTAGTCCATATAGTCGTCCTCACTAGATCTGAGGCGATCTCCCGAACGAGCTAGTTGTTCTTCAAAGTACTCCACCACATCGTCTGTGTCGCCAAAGCGCATCTGGCGATAGTAGCCCATAAAATTTTCGCTCAAAAGCCTGAGGGTTTGATAACACAGCGCGGGATCATCAGTGGTATAGGAAATTTCTATCAAATCGCTAGAACCCAGCTTCTTGAGTTTGATCTCGCGAAGCGCCCAAAGACTATAATGAGGGTGGTAGAGGTTCAACAACTTATAGACAAAGCCCTCTTTGGCACCATCCATCGAAGCCTCTAGGTTTTCGACCGATTTCTCGATAGAGGTTTTATCTATTAATGCCATAATAGAATCAGGAACAAAATCTCGTAGTGCGATATAAGAACGTGGGCTAATAAAGCGATTAGATTCATCGGAGCCATGGATCAAACTCTGTGCAAACAAAGAAAGAGCTACCTTTTGCAGAACTGCATCTGAGGAAATGGTATTAATTAGATTGTCAAAAGCATTGTTTACAGCATAGTAGTCATAACGTTCCCTTGCGCCTGTACTCATCAGGGAGCTTCCTGATCCAAAACCAGTGTAAAGTTGCATAGAACTTTTATACTGTTTAGGCGAACGACCGAGTAGCAAAAAAACCGCTATTGCTGCCACTAGTGGAGTAAAAAGGAGGATTCTCCAGTGGCGTAGTATAATACGCATAAAAGTTATAAGTTTCATTCTTGAGAAGGGTTTTTAGTTTGTGACTGCTCAACGCCCAATTGAAGCTCAAGCTCTCTCAATCTCTGGTTTGTGAGTTGTTCTAGCTTCAAAAGAGCCTCACGTGCTTGACTCAGAGCTGTAGCGTATTCGGTGGTCACTTTGGCGTGCATTTCTTGGAGTTGAGCCAGACGAGAGAGAGTGATTTGTCCATCGCGATAATGAGCTTCGCTCTCTACTATTTGCGCATCGTTGGTCTGAAGAAGTGTTGATTTGATTGCCAACAAGTCTAGATTCAACACCAAGGCATTGTACTGCTCAACCACTTTTAGAGCAATCTGCTGAGCGGCATCAGCCATCAGATATTCGGATTGTTTTGCTATGGATTTTTGGGTCTTAACCACATTGCCTCTGTCCACTACATCCAATATCGGTAGTCGCAGGTAAGCACCCACATACCACCAGTTTTGATCCTGGGTGTTGTTTGTGGTCACCGGCTCGGGAAGGAGTGAACCTGAATCAGAATAGTCGATTACTCCTAATCGACCATAACGATAGTAGGCCTCAACACCAATATTCTCAAGTATTTCTCGACGAGCGCTTTTGATTTTCAATTGAGCCTCTCGTTGCCGTTCTTTTTGATATTGACGCATGGGCGAGCTCGCTATTGCAGCATCAATCAACTCGTTCAGCGGAGGTATCTTCTTGGCATTGAGAATCTGTTGGGTCGAGTTGACTATCGGGTTCAACGGAGGCAAGGTATTCTGGGCTTTGATTGACAAGCTCAGAACCATAAACAAACAAATAAAAAAAAATCTATGCATCTGATTTCTGGATAAAAGAGGTGAACGTGCGCAGAATTATCCGCACATCCATCCAAAAGTTATAATTATGTGCATATTGCACATCTAATTCTTTTCGCTGTTGGGGAGAAAGACTACCCGAATTACCTCGCTTCTCAACCTGCCACAAACCTGTGAGCCCCGAGGGAGCCATAAAACGCTCGACGTATTCATCTGTAGTCAGTTTTTCTGCCTCATACAGTGGCAGTGGGCGATTGCCCACCACCGACATATCCCCTTTAAGAATATTAAAGAGTTGGGGGAGTTCATCAAGACTATAACGACGAATAAATCGTCCCACGGAGCTTACTCGCGGATCTTTCTCAATCTTAACAAAGGCAGCCTTTTGTTTGCGGTGCTTCTCTTTAAGATACTCTCTCTCGGAGATCTTCTGACTATCACCAAAGAGCATAGTATAATCCTTGGGCAGGCTTGCGCTAGAGGTAACCTTTGAGTTGCGTGGCTCCTTCTTGGAGGCATATTGATTATTTGAGGCGCTGAGCACCTCGAGTTGATCGTGAGAATTAACTCTCATCGAACGGAACTTATAGAACATGAAGACCCTATAGGCCGACCCTACGCGCTCAGAGCAGTAGAACACAGGCCCTCTGCTGTCTAGCTTAACAGCTATTGCCACAAGAATAAGCACGGGCGAAAGTACAATTATCGCACACAAAGAAAAGATCACATCAAAGATTCTTTTCCAAAGCGGCAGTTTGAATTTTATTTCACTATTCATTGTAATAGTTTTTCTAGTCTTAATTTTAGCTCCTCGGGGTTGAATGGTTTAGTCAAGAAATCATTTGCACCCATTTCCAAAAGAGTCACTCTCTGCTGAGAGTCGTCTATGCTCGAGAGAATAAGCACAGGGATGTCCTTGAGTCTTTTATCTGCCCTTATTTGGGTTAGCAGCTCGTAACCATCCATTTCGGGCATATTAATATCCGTGACTATCACCTCGGGGAGTTGATTTTGTTCGTTTTGTAAAACTTCTAACAACTGACGCCCCCCAGAAAAATACTCACTTCTGATGGTTTGCTGCAAATAGAGTGATACCACTTTTGCAATCTCCACTTTATCATCTACCAAGTAAATAAGAGGCATTTGATCATTTTTCATGATTTATAGTTTTTTAAATGTTAACTAATATATTTTGCTATTATCACGATAAGAAGACTTATCCTGATACCAATCATTATACTGCGCTCCCGAGGAAATAGCCCAATCCATAAAATGGAGGTGAGCACTGGATATATCATTCTTCTCGGATGGATAAGCAAACCTCTCTGGCAGGGATATAGCCCAAGGCATCCCTCCCTCGCTTAGGTAGTAGATTCCTCGATGGGGTTTCGAGGCGTCAACTTGGGTCGCCAACAAAGAGGAATTAGCCAACGAGGTGGGAGGATTGTTTGGCAAATGAACCTCCAGCGATCGATCGGCCGCCACCACCATAAAAGGATCAAAAGGTGCTGGTTTTAGCTCAGAGGGATCAATGGGCTCTGTGAAGTCTATACGAATAGGGATAATCACCTCATCTACACTTGGGACCGAAGGGTCGGTATTTGCATTAGTGGGGAAACCAAAGAGTTCGTAGGCATTAGTGAATATTGGCACTATCGCTGTGGTGGGTCCGCTTTCGATCCCTGCACCATTGATAGTAAAGAGCGAAGAGTTTAGTCGAGCTCCACTTACCGAGGCTACCGCCCCTGACTTGCAACCCAGATTCACCGCAAAACCATTATGGAAACTCGCCCCTGAGGCTCGAAGCACAAAAGTTGGATGCATATAAACTATCTTATTGGAGGCATTGAGAACACTATGAACATTGACATCCACCACTAGATCATTAAAATCATAATCACCCTTTGCTGGCCACAGATCCTCATAGGCCAAAGTTCCATAGACTCCCTTAGCAGGGTAGTAGCTATTGAAAGCCAAGTCAGGGTCGTTGGGGTATTCATCTGAGTTATCATACACACCATCATTATCGCTATCAATTGGTTCTTTAATGGGATCTAGATTATCTTTATCGAGAATATTTTGAGGATTGGAGGTCACATTGAAAATCACATCATTAAAATCCTTATCGCCCCCATAGGCCTGTGCTATATCCTCAAAACAGATATAAACCATCTCGTTTTGGGAATCATTCAATGTCAGGCTTTGCATATAGCCCGAGGGGTTGAAACTGGGCTCAGAGTATAATTGTTGGGCAGATGAGGTGAGTTTATTGCCTCGAAAAGCATCCACCAACAAAAACCATCCAATGGAGATGCCTGCGGGAAAAATATTTGAATAACTATCTGTGGCCTTATCCCAATACAATAGCTGCACCCTATCACCCTCCACTAGGCCTCCGTTGGAATTCAAGAATGATGCGTTGGGGAAGATTACGAATTGTCGCTCTATTTCAGCGATACTCTTAGCGGGATTGCCCGTTGGGTAGGTGTAATAGCCCATTGCCGAACGATAGCCTGCCCCTTCGGAGAGGAAGTCAACAAAGATTTCGCCGTCCTCAATCACATCAACATCTGTTTTTTGCGACAAGTCGAAATAGTCGGGATGTAGTAGCTCTGCGGATTCTCCTGCGGGCAAACATTCATAGATTTTGGTGCGCACTGAATTAGGCACTGCCATTGGGCTTGAATTTTTATAGAGCGGTACCCCTAGGCCATTGCTAAAATCGCCTAATTGATAGACGTTTCCAAAGAGCATTTGGGGATTATAGCGGTTCAAATCAAAAGGATCATTGCTACTCAGGGTTTTAGATTTGCTAGCGGTCGCACCAACTGGCGCGAAGGTGACAACCTCGCGAGCCCCTTTAGAGAGCGGCACAATTAGGGGCTGGGCATAGCCAGTGGCAGCGAGCGTGAGAAACACCGAATCGACAGTCAAAGGAAGATTCACGGTCATAGTAAGACTGCCTCCATCATCGCTCACCCCACGAAGCAGAGGATTAACCCCATCACGCCATTTGCCTGTGAGGGTATCAACTGGCGAAGATGAGTAGAGCGAGATGCTCACCCCCGAAAGGGCTTGAAGATCCGCATCCAACACCCGAGTCTCAAACACTCGTGTTGCGGTGGTGGCATAGGTAAAAGGTGTAATCACCGCAGGGGATGGTTCGGAGGAAAGCCCCATCGAGTCGTTATTACAAGCACTAAGATTTGCTCCAATCAGGAGCAGCGTCAATAGGCTGAAAGGTTTAATTCTATTGTTCATAATAGTAAATTTTGAAGTTTGATTTTAAGTTACACATCGTTGTTCGCTTTGATCCTTTTGCAAAAGCTGTACCATTTATTTTGGATGATTCTTCCAAAAAGTCAAGGCACAGTTTTTGCCAAACCAAACTACAAACGATCAAAATTTAAACTCAAAATATCTTATGAAACCAGATCACACAGTAACTAGACTACAACGAACAATCGCTCTTGCCTCACTATTTTCACAAGCATCCACCCCTCCAGAACATCATGGCGAGATCCTCGAACTCCTCTCTCCCAACAGCGGAGCATCTTGGGCTGCCACCTATCATTTTCACGACGAACTCATCCAAATGAGCGCACTTTGGAAAGCCTCACAAGTGGGCTCCTGTCAGCTGTGTCAAACCACTATGCCCCTGAGTGCCATTCCCCCTAGGGTGTTAGAGGCTCTCAAATTGCAAAACAAACTAGTGGTCGAAGGATCTGCACATTGGGAAGACTATTTGTGGTTACCAGATCTACCCACCAAAGAAAATTCAAACTTAGAACTCTACCCTTTTTACAATGGCGATAAACTCCAAACGCTTACGGTGTTTCTCTTTGGCGACCCTGCGCAGAGAGCTGCAAAGGAGCCTATGGAAGAAAACTCGCAGTGGATCGATCAGATGATGGGGATATACAACAGTTCGCTACAAAGGACGTTTAAATGCCAGAGTATTAAAGAAAAAGTGCATTTTAAGGACACCATCTATCCCGTGATTGCTCATGACCTTAGAGATGCCATAGGCTCAATTTTTATGCTCTTGGAGAGCATCCCTCAAGAGTGTATCGCCAGCGTGGAAAGACGCAAACTATTCGCGATGGCACAAAACAGCTCGCGCGAGGCCTACTACCTGCTGGATAAACTCCTGAAATGGTCGCGCTCATCACAACAAAAACTAAAGGTCACCCCAAAAAGAGTTGACCTGGGCGATATTATTGATTCAACAGTAGAGATTCTCCAAAGTTCGGCTGCAAATAAAGGGGTAGAACTAAAACTCAACTACCCCTCTTTACCCCACAAGCGCGCTACTACCACTGATCCAGACATGCTGGGAAGCGTATTGCGCAATCTGATCTCTAATAGTTTGAAATTTACTCCCTCGGGCGGAGAGGTTAGAATCACCCTCGAGCGCCCCAGCGAAGACCTATGGCAGATTGAGGTTCGTGACACAGGGCGTGGGATGGAAAAAGAGGAGCTTAAAAAGCTCCTCGATCATAATCAGCATTTCTCTCGCTATGGCACCTCAGGAGAAAAAGGCACGGGGCTGGGTTTTATTCTCTCCCATCGTTTTACTCGTCTTTTGGGTTGCACCCTGGAAATAGACTCGCAAAAAGGCAAAGGAACTAGTGTTAGAATTACCTACTCTCCCACTAATGCAAACAAGGATTAAAAATTAGATTTCAATCTAAGGATCAACCTTACTATCCCCCATCCCAAGACCAATACTGCGAAAATTGCGCAGCCCCAAAAAAACTTAGGAATGTAGGGATCTGGTTTGATTACCTCCTGCACCTCAACCAGAGTTATAGTATCTCGCACATACTCCAGTCTGTCTACATATTTAGTCTTCCAACGGGTTTCAACTTTGATGCGGTTCTCTTGGAGCGTCATCTCAGATGCAGCAGCCTCACCTTTGAGAATCTCGAGCTCTTGAAGCTGCACCCTCCCCAGCGAATCGCACTCCAGAAGGGCGTTGATCATTGACGAATCGTTCACCTCTCTCACAAGGGTGTCGATCAGGGTGTGGCTGGTCGTGGTGGGGACATAAATCCTGCGTGTGCAACTGGCCAAAGCAATCAAAGCTAGGGCTAAAATAATCCAACGGAACATCACACTTCAAATTCTAGGAATTCGGTGGGGTCGTGCCATTTTCCTCCGATATATTCACGATACTGAAAATTCCAAGTGCCCCCTCTCTTTAGCGAGAGGTGCAGATGGGGGCCAGTGCAACGCCCCGTATTTCCAACTGTGGCGATGCGTTCGCCCTTACGCACAATATCGCCCTCTCGCACAAAGGAGCCATTGAGATGGCACATCCCTATGCGAATTGTGCCCATATCATCGGCGAGTATTAGGGTATTTCCGCCCGTGGAGTGTTTGTAACGCCCCATCACAACCCCGTCTATGGGCGAAAGCACAGACGAGCCGTGAGATGATGCTATATCGATGCCGTTGTGGTGGACCCACGTGGATGGCATCAAGGGATCGGGGCGCATGCCAAAGGGCGAAGAAATCTCACCTTTGGCAACTCTAAGTATTTTTTTAGTAGTCATTTTCTTCAATAGTTTTTTGTTAATATTTTAGTATTTCTCCACTCTCATTCGATTTGAACAGGCCTCCACCGAGCAGGAATTGTTTCGAGCTATTCTCATTTGGTTTTGATGTTCTATCATCTCTATTTCAAGTTCCTTGGTGCGTCGAATCAGATTAATAATCTCATCTCGTTTGCGATTGATTATTTCCTGCATTTTATCTATCTCTGCATAAGCCTCACTGAGCTGGGATTGCAGAAATAGTA
>CAYJLL010000010.1:0-13975 GCA_964370955.1 uncultured Rikenellaceae bacterium
CCTGCTTCAGAGCACTCCATCGCAAACAGACTCACTCCAAATGGCAGATGAGATCGTTCTCTAAAACTACATGGGCAAGAACGAGAGAACTTCCACGCGCGTTCTTCTCGCTGTTTTTCCCTCTCTCGTGCCCCGTATGCTCAAGAGTTATGTCTAACTCAGAGCGTGGCATTTGTCTGGAGTGCATGGCTACTCTTCCTTTGAGCTATCAATGGCAGAGGCAGCATAATTTTCTTACCGAGCTTTTCCAAGGGCGTGTGCCCATAGAGGGAGGCTCGGCTTTTTTATTTTTCCAACAGGGAGGTTCATCTCAAAAGCTTATCCACCTTCTCAAATATCACTCAAAGTCTCATATTGCTTATCTGCTTGGACAACTCTATGGAGTGGAGTTGCGTCATAGCTCGCTCTATAAAGAGATAGATATGGTGATGGCAGTACCCCTGCATTGGAGGCGATTGGCTAGGCGAGGTTATAATCAATCGGATTATTTTGCCCGTGGCGTTGCTAAGGCTCTAGGTGTTGAATTTGCAAAAGGCACACTCAGGCGCACCCGCTCCACCTCTCAACAAAGTCGCAAAAACTCCAAACAGGCTCGCTGGGACAATGTGGTAGGGGCCTTCTCTGTGCGCAAGGCTCAGAAGTTGCAAGGGCGCACAATAATGCTAGTTGACGATGTGATTACAACGGGCGCAACCATAGAATCCTGCGCTAGAGCTATCATCCAAGCCGAACCCTCAGCAAAAATATGGATAGGCGCTGCCTCTATAGTTAAAAAGAAATAAGCCCTACGACAAAGCCCCCAAAGTCAGAATTCGCTCTCAAGGTGGGAGGTAATACTAGCTCTAGGGGCTTTTTGCATTTTTCTTGAAAAAAAAGGGGGAGGGGGGCTGTCTGCTATTGTTGGTATTTCACGTCTTTTTCTTTGTCAAACCCTCCTTCAAACTCGTTGTCCTCGATAGTGACATTAATAGCACGTTCGAACAAAAAGCGATGTTTATTCCAATGTAGAGGAGCAAAATCTTCGTTTTGGATTATGGTATTGCCTCGAAAAACTAGGCCATCTATTGATTTTGCATAGACTATAGGCCTATCGAAGGTCTCAAAAGTATTACCCTCTATCACTATTCCACCTGTGGTGCCACCATGGAAATATTTTTTCTGATCCTTCAGGTTGGGGATCTCAGGATAGATAGAGATAATGGCATTGGTGAACTGGAACATATTGGTGAGCGAGTTAATGAAGGTATTGCCACGGATTATCACCTCACGACACGCTCCCGTTTCAAACCAGCCATTGCAATCACCACACAACAGAATAGCTGTCCCTGAGGTGTGGTCAAACAAATTATTCTCGACCACAGTGCGTTTGGGGGTACTAAACAGAGTTCCACGCGCTCGGTTATTGCGGATCGTGTTGTTGGAGAATTCCACCTGAGGTGTCCATTCCAAATTTTCAATGCCATAGGTTGCCCCGTCGCCAATTTGCTGCTCAAGGGGGTAGCGAAATTTTATCTTATATTCTTTTGCTCCCTCAATAGTTTCTCTATCGTGGGGAGCTATAGTCTCCACCACATTGCCTCGCTCGGTGAGTTCCATGGTCTGCGCCGAGACAAACTGCACGCTGTCTCCGCTCATCCCCCACTCAAAACCCCACGCCTGAGGGTGCATATAGCGAGCCACGAGGGTGTGGTCGTCAAGCCTTTGCATTACTTTGAGGTAGGTGCCGTGTACATTAATCGCATCGTCCATCATTCCCTCATAGAGTCCCCCTTTTGAAATTATCTCTCCCTTGCAACTCGAAAAATGGGTCGCATCGGCTTGGGTGGTAAAATAGCGTGGATCGTCTTTACCTCTGAGTGCAACGTTGAAACGCTCCAATGTTATATCCTCGCTCATCTGTGCCAGAAGTCCCATTCCCTCGGCATAGTGAACCGTAACATCGTTGAAAGTTGTATTTTGGGAGTGGGTCAAAAAGATACCAGGGGTTGGGCGGCGATAGGTGCGCAGAGCCACTATGGTTGTTGGCACTAGCTTGTTGTTGCGCCATGGACTGCGATAGCTGCGCTCGCCCACTTTGTGTAGGCTGTGCATCCCGACCGAGATGTCAGAGGTGTTATACACCAAATTGCGACGCTCATTTTCAAATGCAATTCCCGCAACCGGCACCTCTTCCCAATTCTCACCAAAGATATGTAGCGTCCCCACGCTGTCTACTCGATACTGCACCCAAGGGGCTATTTCAAAAGTGATCTCGCCTTTGATAGTATCATTCTCTATGACCTCTATTTGGGCTATCTGTGGATTGGGATTGTCTATGGAAAAGCCTTGCAGGGTGCAGTTTTTTGTATTGACCATAGCCACAGGCAACATTCTACCCTTGAAATAAAAGTCGCTACCCGAACCGTCCAAAGTAAAATTTTCCATCCCCACTAGATCGATAGCAACACTCTTTGGCATGTCTTGATCGTGGTTCGAGATATAGTATTCTCTCTTTTGCGTTCCTTCGAGTTCAAAATTATACGTGCCCTTGGCTAGCTTTAAAACTGAGGGTTTGCCCTCTCTCTCTTGCTTGATCTGCTCGATGGCAGCATTTATTAGAGGTGAAATATTTTCCTCGCCATCGGCTTTGATACCAAAATCTTCGCCATGATAGATTTTCACATTCTCGCCCCCCGAGCAGCCAATAAGCATAGCCAAGGCTAGCAGATATAAGATTGATTTTTTCATATACTATACGTTTTTTAGTTTCTTGATATTTTTTTAATCCTAGCGCTTTGAAGTTCTGCGATATTCATCTTCATCCTCCATCGCCAATAGTGATTAGGGTCGGCTGGGATATTGATTTGCTCATTTTGTGGAGGCTCCCACAGCTGTGGATACTGCCCCAACACATCTTGCAATGGCAAAATTGCCAACATCGAGGGTGATGCCAAATGAGATGCGACTATGCTCGATACTATCTTGCGTGATGCCTGAGAAGGAGCCACTCCCTCCACAGCGAGCACATTGTTATAGTAGCGCTGCCTTTGAGTCTCATCCATAGTCTCCCACCACAACCTCAAAGGAGGCATATCGTGGGTCGAGGTACTCGCAACACTGCGATAGGGGTAGGTGGCTGGGTCGGCAAATTCGGCAAAGGCGGCCTTTGGCATACGTTGGATCTCAAGAGTTATCATTTTTAGCCTCTCGAGCGTTGCTCCCACAGAGGCTGGTATCATCCCTAGATCTTCTGCACAAGCCAACATCTGAGTACTCTCACACAAAGCTGGGAGTTTATCTAAAGCTGATTGAGCCCAAAATTCATTGTGACGATGATAGAAGAAATCTTCGTATAGAGCAGCAAATGTCTCACGTTGATTGTCGTTTAGGCCATTTTGAAAATACTTTGATTCGAGAGATTTAATAAGCGGGTGATAATGTTTCTTCGCTCGAGGGTCCTCGACAAAAAGATTCTTATCAAGCGGCAGTCCCTGCTTTGCTATTTCCTCTTTTGACAAAGGTAGCGCTGGACTAAAATATCCTCTGGTACTGTCTGCTCCCGTACGCTCTATCTCCCATATTCTAAAAAAGCCAAGGATGTGGTCAATGCGATACATCTCAAAATAATCTGCCATTTTCTCAAATCGACGTCTCCACCACCCGTAATTATCGCCTGCCATCGCCTGCCAATTATAGGTCGGGAAACCCCAATTCTGACCTTCGCTCGCGAAATCATCGGGTGGAGCTCCTGCGGAGCGGTCAAGATTAAAGAATTGTGGTTCGGTCCAACACTCAACACTGTGGAGGTTTACCCCGATTGGGATATCGCCTTTCAGAGCAATCCCTATGCTTTGGCAGTGGGCGTGGGTGTGGCGCAGTTGTTTGTCGAGATGATATTGTAGGAACAAATGCAGACCTATCTCTTTATACTCAGCGCAATCCTCAGTGAGCATCCTTTGGGCTCGCTCTTTGTCATAGGTCGACCAAAGACCCCACTTCGAAAAATCAACGGTTCCCGTTTGCTCTCTAAGGTAGCAAAACAGCGCATAGGGTGCTAGCCATTCTCTATTTCGCTGGAAAAACTTTTTAAACTCCGAGCTTGAGAGTGTCGCCTGCCCATCTTGCGCGTAGATCGCTCGGAAGAAATCCCACTTTAGAGCATCCACAGCATCATAGTGAAGATCATCCAAAGAGTTGGCTCTCTCTGCCTGCGAGGCAATTTGGTGGGCTATCGAAGGGTCTTTGAGAGTCCCCATCCTCTCGAGCGAGAGGTAGAGAGGGTGCAGAGCAAAGCTCGAAATTGCACTATAGGGGTAGGAATCACAATGGGTGTGAGTTTGAGTGGTATCGTTGATGGGTAGCAATTGAATTACTTGCGCCCCCACGCTAGCAGCCCAACTCGCAAAGCTCTCTAGATCGGCAAAGTCACCAATGCCAGCACTCTGCTCGCTGCGCAAAGAGAACAATGGCACAACAAGCCCTGAACCCCTCCACAGCTTCTCTTCAAGGCGAGGTTGCCCCTCTGTAAAGGTATGTTGAGTGCGAGGGTCGAGTCCTCTGAGATCTCTTTGGCGGTTGGGCCCATCCTCCCAGCGCACATCATCGCTCTTGCGCCTATCGACAACCACTAGTTTGTATTCAATGTGGGGCGGCAGGTCTTCGAGTGAGAGTTCTAAACTCCAGTTATTATCCTCAGATCTAGTGAATCTTGGCGCACTTCGTGGATCCCACCCTCCCAAGGCATCTACGTTGCCCACCAAGGCGAGCCTTTGAGTATCATAGAGATAGGGGTATTCAACCACCAAACGCAAGTTCTTATTGGAGTTTACTCCACGGCTGGAGGGTGAATCGGGGCGTGAGAATATATTTTTGAATGCCGCACTATATAATTCGGGGTGGCGAGGTTCATCGCGCCAAGCTCCCCAAATATTATGTTGTTTGAAAAAAGGATTTATCGAGAGTTTTTGAGTTCGATAACTTGATTTATCGCCCACCTTAAAACTATACTCTATCTCTTGTATTTCTCCATTTTTAAACCCATCCAATTCAAATTGGGCACAATAGAGCCCCTCACTGATGGTTGTCATCTGAAGGCTGAGAACACGGGGGGAGTGAAGTTCAAAACTGGGAGTAATGCCCCAGGGGGCAAAATAGGGGAGATAGATATTGAGTTTCATGCACAATTGGTGTTTTTCTTGCTGCTAAATTAAGCTTTTTTCGGCAAAAGAAAAACTATTATTGTCACCAATTATGATATGATCCAAAAGTCGTATGTCAAGCAAGGCTAAACCTTGCGCCACAGATCGGGTGATTTCCATGTCAGTTGAGGATGGAGTTGAATTGCCCGTGGGATGATTATGAACAAGGACTACCCCTGCGGCTTTGCGCTCTAGGGCTGCTCTTGCGATCACTCGTATATCTATGGCCGAGGAGCTAGTGCCCCCTTTGCTTAGTTGGACACGTTCGATTATTCTTTTCGAGCCTGTCAACAGCAGCATCCACACCTCCTCGTGGGGCAAATCCCTAAGTAAAGGTTCAAAGAGAGCGATAATATCAACGCTACCCACAATATGCTCCTTGTGCATCACTCCCTCCACTTGTCGTCTGCGGCCAAGTTCCAGTGCAGCGGCAATCACAACAGCTCTGGTTGCGCCCACTGCGGAGCTCTGATTAATCTGAGCTGGGCTCATGCGCGACAGCTCCACTAGGCTCCCATGCGCTCTCTCCAATAGATTCTGAGCTAGATCCTCGGGAGAGTGCTTGCCACTACCACCGCCTATCAATAGCGAGAGTAGCTCACAATCGGTGAGTCCAGCAGCACCCTGTTGTAGGAAACGGTCACGAATAGAGTTTTGAGCATCTAGAGCGAAATGTTTGGGTTCTTTCATAGGGCATATTCGTTTAGATATAGTTTTAAGAGAGAGATAATTAAAATCTCTGATATGTCCATAAGTAATTAGCCTTTTGATGAGGTGGAGAGCATACCGCAGGCGGCAAAAATATCTTCTCCTCTAGAGCTGCGTGTTGTGGTGCGCACGCCCGCTTTGTTCAGGCCTCGGTTGAAACGCTCTATCACATCGTTCTTTGAACCGCGATAGGGCGCATCGGGAATGGCATGAAAACGTATCAGATTCATCCTGCACTCCAGCCCCTCCAGCAACGAGACCAAGCCTCTGAGGTGGCGTTCACTATCATTAATGCCCTCGAACATAATATATTCAAAGCTCACTCTTCGCTGCGACGACCAATCTTGTTCTCTGAGGTAGTCTATCACCTCGGCCATAGATTGCCCTTTTTCGATGGGCATCATCTCTGAACGCTCATCGCCAAAGGGGTTATGAAGGCTCACGGCTAGATGAACTTTGCTGCCCTCGATAAATTCCTTCAAGGGTCGCAGCAGTCCTATGGTTGAGAGTGTAATGCGAGTTGGGCTCCACGCCAAACCCCACTGGGAGGTGATGCACAGCAACGCTTTGCTGACTTGTTCCCAATTATCTAGCGGCTCGCCCATACCCATCAAAACCACGTTTGTGAGCTTATCAAACTCCTCCAAACGCATAATTTGCCCGATGATTTCACCTGCCGAGAGATTCCCCAGCAGCCCCATGCGCCCCGTCATACAGAACTTGCAACCCATGCGACACCCCCTTTGAGAGGAGATGCACAGCGTTGCACGGTCTTTATCGGGAATATAGACAGATTCAATATCGCCCCCACAAAGCGCAGGGTAGAGATATTTCTTGGTGCCATCCTTGGAGCATGCCACATCGCAGGTTTCAAAGCCCCCCACACAGTATTCTGCGGCTATTTGGTCACGCACCTTAGGGGAAATATTGGTCATCTCATCGAGAGATTTCACTCTCTTTTTGTAGATCCAATCAGCAAGTTGCGCCCCCACAAAGCGGCGTAGACCAAACTCCATGGCCACCTCGGTGAGTTCGTCCACCGAGAGGCCTAGAAGCCATTTTTTATTTTCGCTCATCTGACAAAGTTAAGTAGATTTCTATTTAGTCCCTGCAGTTATCGACAGTATGCTAGTCTTCTGTAATGACAGGAGATGGTAAGGATTGTAATTGTTCAATAGTTATATTTTCATCCCAAATAACTGTCATTCCAGTGTGCTTTTTCACAACTTGACTATACAGATCAAAGGGCAATAGTCCTATTGAGAATCTGAGCTTGTCAATATTTTCGGGATCTTCCACTGGCCATACATAAGAAACACGTTTGCCATCTTTCATTTTCTCAACCATTTGAGTGCCGTAGATTTGCTTCTCTCCCTTTTCCATCAAAACTCGATCATAGAGAGTGGCAAAATCTTTCTTTTCAATATTACCTTTTTCAGCCTGCGATTTGACCAATTCAGCATATTTTAGTCTGTCTTCAGCGCTTGCATGTTGAATCACTAAAAATATAGCATCATTTGCTTTTTGAGAAAGATCTTCTGGCCACCCCTTTTCATCAAGAATCCCAAATACAGTTTTGCTGTTTTGCTCATCGCTCACAACCATAAGTTTGTAGTAAAATGCAATGCTGTCATTTATCGCTTTTTGCTCAAATTCAATGAGTTTTTTGCGAGCAAATTGATCCTTATCATATATATCCTCTAAAAGAGTATTAAGAGGGTTCTCTTGCGCATAAAGATTAGATATAGCGATAATTGTCAACAGAAATAGAGCAGTTAGCTTTTTCATAATTGGCTTATTTACTGGTTATTATTTATCTAGTCCCATCTTGCGAAGCAAAGGCTCGGTGGTGGGCTCTGCGCCTGAGAACTCTTTATAAAGTTCCATTGGGTGAACAGTGCCGCCTTTTTCTAGGATAGAGCGGAAACGCTCTGCTGTTGCCTTATCGAAGATACCTGCCTCTTTGAATTTCTCGAAAGCGTCTGCCTCCAATACCTCGGCCCATTTATAGCTATAGTAACCAGCGGCATAACCACCAGCGAAGATGTGTCCGAAGGCAGGTGCCATACAAACACCATCAACCAAAGGCAATACCTGAAGTTTTGCGCCAGCCGCACGCTCGAAATCAACAACGCTGCCTTTCACTGGCTCGGTGATTGCGTGCCAAGCCATATCGGTTGTACCGAAGGTAACCTGACGGATATTGTTATAGGCTGCCAAGTAGTTTTTCGAGGCTAGGATCTTGTCGATCAACTCTTGAGGCATTTTCTCGCCCGTTTGGTAGTGAACTGCAAACATATCTAGGAATTCTTTTTCCAGCGCCCAGTTCTCTAGGATCTGTGATGGAAGCTCAACGAAATCACGATACACTGCCGTACCAGTGAGCGAACCATAATTACCCTTAGCCATCATCCCATGCAGACCGTGGCCAAACTCATGGAGCAGAGTGGTGAACTCATTGAAACTCAATAGCGCTGGACGGTCTGCAGTAGGTTTGGTGAAGTTACACACCAAAGTCACGATGGGGCGAATCTCCTCACCCTCTGCATTGACAGACATATCACGATAGCTATTCATCCACGCACCGCTATTTTTTGAAGCACGAGGGAAGTAGTCGATAAATAGTACTGAAAGGAATTTGCCTTCGCTGTCGAAAACCTCGAAAGCCTTGGCATCCTCGTGACAACCTTCGATCTGAGGCGCAGGCACAAATTTCAAGCCCCAAAGTTCGGTGGCTAGCATAAAGATAGCGTCCTCACACTTCGAAAGCTCGAAGTAAGGGCGAGTCATATCGTCGTTGATGGCATATTTTTCTTCTTTTAGTTTCTCGCTCCAGTAAGAGAAATCCCAAGGCATGAATTTTCCCTTAAAGCCATTTTTCTTTGCGTAGGTCTCGATTTGTTTGAGATCCTCACGCGCAGCATCCAAAGACTTGTCAGCAAGCTCGCCAAGGAGTTTCTGAACAGCCTCAACAGAGCCTGCCATGCGGTTCTCTAGCGCATAGTCACCATAGGTTTTATAACCCAACAAATTGGCTAGCTCAAGGCGCAATTCTACTGTGCGAAGAACGATATCTGAGTTGTCAAACTCGCCACCAAAAGCTCTCGATCCATAGGCACGCCACATCATCTCACGAAGTTCACGAGAGTCTGCATAAGTAACAACGGGGATGTAGCTAGGAGCGTGGAGAGTAAGCAAGTAGCCCTCTTTTCCAGCCTCCTTAGCTGCTGAGGCTGCTCCATCGATAGCCCAATCTGGCATACCTGCAAGCTCAGCTTTATCTTTTAGCTCGATTGTGAAAGCGTTGGTAGCGGCAAGTTCGTTTTGGTCGAACTGCAGAGACAACTTCGATAGTTCTGAGGTGATCTCGCGATAACGCTCACGATCCGCACCCTCTAGCAAGGCGCCGCTGCGCACAAAGCCTTTATAGGAATTTTCCAACAGACGAGCCTGCTCGGTGGTGTACTCTCTAGTTGAACGAGCGTCGTAGACTTTTTTTACTCTCTCGAAGAACTTAGGGTTCAACGAAATATCGTTTGAGAAAGCAGTCAGCTGAGGCGAAAGTTCCATCGCTAGCTTTTGAAGCTCCTCAGAGGTGTTAGACCCCAGTAGGTTGTAGAATACTCCCGTTGCACGAGAAAGGTCTTCGCCAGCACGCTCGGCAGCCTCAACGGTATTCTCAAAAGTAGGTTCAGCAGGGTTATTGATTATCTTGTCATACTCCGCGCGAGCAGCCTCAATTAGTTTAGGGGCAGCCTCACGGAAGTGCTCAACTGTAATAGATGAGAAAGGAGGTGATTGACGAGGAGTGTCCCATCGCTCTAGCAGGGGATTTTGTGCAGAAAGTGTCATTGCGCTCATTGTAAGAAGTGATGTTAGCAGCAGTTTTTTCATTTTTTGTATTCGTTATATGTTTGAGTTATTTATTTTCTTTTAGGAAATTCACTAATTTCTCGCCTGCCAACGCTCGATGGCTGATGCTATTTTTTAGCTCTATGGGCAGCTGGGCAAAGCTCTTGTCGTAGCCCTCAGGTACAAAGATAGGGTCGTAGCCGAAGCCTCCCTCACCACAGTTCGCCTCTAATATTCGCCCTTTGATCTCACCCTCGAATAGGTATTGCTCACCGCTGTGGTCTATCAGCGCAATCACTGTACGAAAGCTAGCCTCACGATTTGATTTATCCGCGAGCCTCTCAAGGAGTAGGTTTATGTTGTCCTCGAATTTTTCGCCACGCCCTGCCTTGGCGGCATAGCGAGCCGAATAGACCCCAGGTTCGCCCCCCAAAGCATCCACAAAAAGCCCTGTATCGTCAGCAAAACAAGCCTTGCCAGTCTTACTATATATATAGCGAGCCTTGATTAGCGCATTACCCTCGAGGGTATCTGCACCCTCTTCGATGTCTTCGGTAATGCCCACCTGGGCGCTCGAAAGCAGAGTTACTCCATCGGGTAGGATGGCTTTGAGCTCTTCAATTTTATGTTGGTTTGCCGAAGCTATAATTAGTTCCATGTTGTGTGATTCTGTTATAAAAGTTTCTCAATAGCACCCACCACGCCATCAAATAGCTCAGGATGGCTCAATGCCAAAGGCTCTCCAAGGTCACCCCCTGAGGCCATGCTCTCCAAGATAGGCACACTACAAATAACCTCAAGGCCTGTAGCCTCGCTCACACTCTCAATCTTCCCACGTCCGAAGATATAGTAACGCTCACCCTTCGCCTCGAAATATGCCATATTCTCCACTATCCCCAAAACGGGTATCGCTACATGCTCCGAACGGAACATCTCAATACCCCTAACAACATCTGCTAGGGCGACCATCTGAGGGGTGGTTACTATGATAGCGGCATCGATTTTCATCTCGCCAACTAGAGTTAGGTGAATATCTGAGGTTCCAGGAGGCAGGTCAATAAGCAAGAAGTCTAACTCTCCCCATGCACTTTGATGGATTAGTTGTCTGAGAGCCGAAGTTGCCATAGGCCCACGCCACACTAGTGCGTCTGTATCTTTAATGAAATAGCCAATAGACATAACCTTCACACCATAGTTTTCGGCTGGTTCGATTGGGCTATTCTCGCCCTCACTCTGAGCGGAGGTAACTGGCATATAGTCTTTATTGCCAAACATCAGAGGCATTGATGGCCCATAGATATCAGCATCCAACACCCCTACTTTGTAACCTTTTTTCGCCAGAGCCACAGCACAAGAAGTCGTCACACTACTCTTACCCACTCCCCCTTTTCCTGAAGAGATAGCCACCACACGTTTCACGCCTGACAAGGTGCTATTCTCTTTTAGGGTAGCTCTTTGGGCAGCTTTGCTATTTTCGGGTTGGGGTTCGGCTAAAACGACACTAGAGGTTGCCCCTGTGTTTTGTTCTATGGTCGATATAATTGCTCGACGCAATGAGTTTGCTGCCGCATCGCCCTTGCGTTGCATTCGAAGGGTCATACTCACTCGCCCGTCCTCCACTTTAAGATTCTCGACCATCCCCATATCAAGGATGTTTTGCTCGGTGGTAGGATGCACAATTGCACGCAGAAGATCCTCGATCAATTGCGTGCTTAGATTAGAATTCTCCATAGAAAGTGCTAGCGGTTAAGTTTTTCTGCCGCGCGGATAGAGTCTTTGATTTCGTCAACTCGTATGCGGTCGTAGAATTTCTCTTCTTTAGTACGGCGTGAGAATAGTTGCAACTGCACGTACTTTTTAGGATCTGCTTGAATATCCTCTAGCAGTAGATCTAGGCTCCCGAGAGTGCCTGCAAGGTTCTCATACAACTCTCCGTCGTTGATTAGCTTTGCAAGATTGCCATCGCCCGATTCAATCGAAGTGAGTATCGAACGTAGATCTTCCATGCTCTGGGCTGCATCCTTCATCATCTCTGGCATAGACTCCGAGGCTGCGCTGAAGTTCTCCACCGTATTTTCTAGATCATTGCTCATCGAGCTCACCGACGCTGTCACTCTATCAAGATTAATCAGCGTGCGTTCGAGATTTGCACTACGAGCACTCATCACACGAGCCAACTCGCCTGTTAGGCGGTCGGTGTTAGCCAAAGCACCTTTGATGCTGTTTACGCTCGAGCTGTCAAAAAGAGATTCAACACCCGCTAGAATTCCGTCAATCTTGTCGGTGTATTCCTCTAGTTTATTTTTTACGGTTTCATACTCCTCGGTGATAAGCTGGATCATGCCAGGCTCAAAACGTGAGGTAACAGTGTCGCCCGAGGCGAAATACTGAGAGTGGTCGTCACCAAAATCAACGTCCATGATGGTTCCCCCTAGTAGACCCGAGGTGGTAATCACAACTCGTGAATCTTTAGGAAGTGGGTAATTCTTATTAACAGAGAATGACACTACGATCTTCTGAGATGGTAATTCTAGCTCCACTCGATCGACTGTTCCGATTCTAAAACCTTTGGTCATCACTGGAGCTGAAGCCTCAATACCGTCTGCTTTATTGAAAATCGCATAGAACATTTGGTCGGAGTTGAACAAACGATTGCTCAGAACAAAGTTTATAGCGAAATAAAGCAATGAAAGCATTGCCACACCAAACACACCTATTTTAAATTCTCTTGATAGTCTTTTCATTTTTCTAATAATTCTTTTGCTTGTTGAAGTGTTATTTGCTTCATCCCATCAAAGGCAACGATGAAGCAATCGTTAAAGTCTTTTTTTAGTTTTCGCTGCAAAGTTAATGCATCTTTGTAAGTTTTCGCATTCCCTAGCGAATATTTATAGAGTTTTCCAACTTTTTGTTCCTTGATTTGAGGAGCCCAATTGTAGAAATTCTCTCGGTTTATATCCTTCTGGGTCGAGGTCGAGGCAACCTGCACTCGATAATGAATGCCCTCATTGACAGCGCTTTGAGGCTTATTAGCAGAGCCTTCGATTTCTTTCGCTCCATAGGATTCCTCGTTTGCATCCTCCCTCGTGGGGGTGTTGCCCCCATGAGGGTGAGCAACAAAGTCTTCTTCGTCTCTATGTTCTCTCAAAAAGGCAACAGTTGCATCGCTAAGCGATTGGGCGATTTTGTCTTGACCGATCGAACTACTCAAAAAAGCTCTATCGGTGGAGTTTGACAAGAAGCCCATCTCACAAAGCACCGAGGGCATGGCAGTGCGCCAAAGCACCAAAAAACCAGCCTGTTTCACACCACGATTGCGCAGGGAGGTCGACGCTGTAAGTTCTTTTTGTATTTGGCCAGCATATATCAAACTTTGAGTCTGATAATTAAATTGCATTAGAGAGAAAATTATCACCGATTCTGCCGAGTTAGGATCATAACCTCCATAGGTTTGGGCGTTATCCTCCTCCATCTCGATCACCGAGTTTTCTTTCATCGCCACCTCTAGATTGGCACCCGTTTTGTCTACACCCATCACAAAGGTCTCTGAACCTGAGGCTTGAGTGTTTTTAGAGGCATTGCAGTGGAGCGAGATAAAAATATCGGCATGAGCGTTATTGGCAATGAGCGAACGCTTGGAAAGTTCTATGTAGGTATCGTCCCCTCGGGTATAGATAATCTTGGCTGAAGGCAGTGCTTTTTTAATTTTTTCGCCCAAAAGCTTTGCTACATTTAGATTGATAACCTTCTCTCTAACACCTCCATAGACCGCTCCTGGATCGTCACCACCATGGCCTGCGTCTATGACCACAACATGTGAGTTTGGATTTTGTTGTGAAAAAGATTTTTGGCACAAAAATGGCAAAGAAAAACAGTAAATTATTATAAGTTTTTTAAAACTGAGAGCCATCTAAAAAAAAATAGTTACTTTTGTGAAATTTATCTAGCTTGCTAGACGTTAGATCCTAAACATTAAGGATTCAGCAACAAAAGTAGTAAAAATTAAGGTTTTGCGCAATAAATTACTAAAATATAGCATCTTGCTCTTTGTACTGCTGCTGCCCGTGTTAGCCGCAGCTCGCTATGGTGTAAAAACAGGTAGCACCACAAAATGGCACCACCTCGAATCTATTGTGGTGGATTCTATCACCAAAGACTCTCTCTCTCTAAATAGCCCAAAGGCAGATTCACTGGCGCAAGATTCACTGGCGCAAGATTCACTGGCGCAGGGTAGCATC
>CAYJLL010000010.1:14075-18612 GCA_964370955.1 uncultured Rikenellaceae bacterium
AGATTCACTGGCGCAAGATTCACTGGCGCAAGATTCACTGGCGCAGGGTAGCATCATCGCAGACTCTTTGGCGCAAGATTCACTCTCACAAAATTCGACAGCACGCCCAGCGAAAGAAAAATTCCTCGACGCGCCCATTATTGGTACCGCTCAAGACTCGTTGGTCTATGACGTGGCAAACAAGAATATCTCCATTTATGCCAAAGGCGACATAAAGTACGAGGAGATGGGTCTTCAGGCGGAATATATCAAGATTAACACCTCTCAGCAAAATATTCGCGCCGAAGGACGAGTGCTCGACACCGTGACCAAGGAGTATGTTCAACCTGTTTTTTCCGAGGGTGAGACCACCTATGACGTCGATTCTATGGACTACAACATGACCTCACACAAGGGTCTTATCCACGGGGTGAAGACTAAAGAGGGCGAGGGAACTCTCTTTGGAGGGACGGTCAAAAAGATGAAAGACAACACAGTCCACATGCACCAAGGGCGCTACACGGTGTGTGACGCGGACTGCCCTCACTTCTATATGCAGATGACCAAGGGTACAACCACCCCTGGAAAGCAAACTGTCTTTGGGCCTTCATACTTGGTTTTTGAGGATGTGCCTATTTACTTCTTGGGGCTCCCATTTGGATTCTTCCCTATGAACCAAGACAAAAAAGGAGGTTTGATCTTCCCCGAAATTGGTGAGGAGTATGTCAAAGGATTCTTCGTGCGCAACGGAGGATGGTACCAACCCATTGGCGACTATGCAGATATAGCCGTGGTGGGGGGTGTCTACACTTTAGGCTCTTGGCAAATGGGTGCGACCTCCAATTATGCACTGCGCTATAAATTTAGAGGCAACTTCTCATTCGACTACGCTCGTGATAAGTTTGGAGAGCCAGGTTCAGCCGATTTCCTTGAACAAACCAGTACTTCGCTGCGATGGACTCACTCTCAGGACTCTCGCTTTATGCCTGGATCGACTTTCTCGGCAAGTGTAAACTATAGCAGCTCGAACTACAACCGCTATAACGCTCAGGATCTAAATGATTACCTTAGCGCTCAAACAAGCTCGACGGTCAACTACACCAAAGCTTGGACTGGCACGCCTTTTTCTCTTACGGCAAATGCCTCACTCAGCCAAAACACTCGCGATAGTACAGTTTCATTGGTGATGCCTAGTTTGAGTTTTAATGTAACTCGTATTGCTCCATTCAAACGCAAGATCGCAGTGGGAGGCGAAAAATGGTATGAGAAAATTTCATTCACCTACAACATGAACGCCAAAGCGCAGGTGGATAACCTAGAAGAAGACCTGCTGTTCCAAAGCGAAATGCTCGAAAAAGCAAGAATGGGTGTGCAACACTCCATCCCAGTGAATGCCACCTTCACAGCCCTTAACTATCTGAACATCACACCATCGGTAAACTATGGCGAGAGATGGTATTTCCGCCGTGTCGATCGCTCATGGGACGATGTGAATGAGCAGGTAGTGCAGGACACCACTCGTGGTTTTTATCGTCTGTGGGATGTGAGCGCGTCTTTGAGCTTCAACACTAAGCTCTATGGAACCTATCAAGTGGGACGAGGTTTGCGCCAAAAACCAACGCTGATTCGCCACCTTTTTACTCCTTCATTTGGCTTTAGTTTCACTCCCGACAATGGTTCTCGCTATATGCAAAGTGTACAGAGCGACAACACGGGCACCAGTTTTACGGAGTATTCTCCTTGGGCGCAAGAGCTCTATGGCACCCCATCGTCCTCACGTTCCGCCTCGATGAGCATTGGTTTTAGTAACTCGCTAGAGGCTAAATTTCCCTCGCGCAAGGACTCAACGGGCTATAAGAAAGTGACCCTCATCGACCAACTCAGCATGAGCACTTCCTACAATTTCATTGCCGACTCGATGAACCTATCGAACATCTCGATGAGCCTTACTACCAACCTATTGGATAAACTTCCCATCAATGTAAGCGCGAGCTTCGACCCCTATGCCGTAGACAAAGATGGTCGCAGGATCAATGAATTCCTGATCAATCAAGGCAAAGGCCTAGCGCGACTAGCCTCGGCAAGTTTCTCATTCTCCTACAACTGGAGCAGTGGAGCCAGTCGTTCGAATGGACAAGCGGCGGTGAACAACCCCAACAACAACTCCAACACCATGGATATGCTCCAAAGGCAAGCAGCTGATGATTTTTTCACTCAGAACCCCGAACAGCAGATGAGTTCGGCTGATCTTGCTCGTATGGCAGCAACTCAGTACTATGATTTTCAGATTCCGTGGAGCTTCGGATTTAGCTACACCTTCTCATACTCAAACCCTGGTTCGAGTCCCACTACCCAACAGACCCTGAACTTCAACGGCTCGGTGAACCTCTCTGAGAAGTGGGCGGTTACAGCTTCGGCTGGTTATGACCTGATAATGAAAAAACTAACCCCTGGAACGGTTCGTGTCACTCGTGATTTGCACTGTTGGCAGATGAGCTTCTCGTGGGTGCCAGTTGGTTTCCGTCAGAGCTGGAGCTTTAATATTGCGGTGAAGTCATCGATGCTCAGCGACATCCTCAAGTACGACAAGAACAACAGCTTCTTGGACAACTTCTACACTTACAACTAGCCTTATCAGCCCTCTTCAGACAAATGAACTCCATCTCTAACAAAGGAGCCTTCGATGAGCAGGGCATAGTGTTGCACACCACCAAATATGGTGAGCGCAAGATCATAGTCCACCTTCTCTCAAAACGAGAAGGACGCAAAAGTTATATCACCACAATTAGCAACTCTCGAAAAGCGATCTCAAGTTCGCCGCGAGAATTGTTTCATCCCCTCTCTATCATTAATTTCCAAGGGCAACCCTCTAAGGGTGAGATCTCCAAGATGAGCCAATGCTCGGCAGAGATGCCGCTCTATCAGATTACGGGCGATATTGTCAAGGGCAGCATTTCGCTATTTATTGCTGAATTGCTCTATCGCTTGGTGCGAGAACCCGATCAAGACCCTATGCTTTTTGATTTTACAAAGTCAGCAATTCTGGGTTTGGACGCTATGGAAGAGGGTGTTTCTAATTTCCACATTTGGTTTCTCGTGCGCTTCACCTACTTTATGGGTTACGGTTTATCTTCGGGCTACAACGAGGGCTCGTGGCTAGATATTCAAACTGGAGAGTACACCCCTATGATGCCATTGAATCCCATGCGTATCGCCCCTGAGTATGCACAAAGCATAGCACACATGCAGAACATAGAACTAGAAAGGCTATCAGAAATTTCGCTCAACCGCGAGACCCGCCGCATCCTTTTGGACGCTCTTATAGACTACTACAACTACCATAGTGGTAATTTCACCACCATTCATTCTCTAGATATTCTGCGAGAACTTTTTTAAAGACATAAAAAAAGCGAGACTTCCAACCTTGTGGAAATCTCGCTTTTTAGGAATTTAGTCTAGGGCTGGTGTCGCTGACACCTGTCACCTATTCGCCTGCTGCTTGTAGGCGCTCGGCGTTTTCAGCAAACTGTAGTTTGTCGATCACCTCTTGAATGTCGCCATCCATAAAGGTCGGCAAGTTATACATAGTGTAACCTATGCGGTGATCCGTCATACGCCCCTGAGGATAGTTATAGGTGCGAATCTTAGCTGAGCGGTCGCCCGTAGATACCATAGTTTTACGCTTGCTAGAAATCTCGTCAAGATACTTCTGATACTCCAGGTTATAGATCCTTGTACGAAGCTCTTCGAGAGCCTTATCAAAGTTCTTAAGCTGAGATTTTTGGTCTTGACACTGCACCACAATACCCGTTGGAATGTGAGTTAGACGGATAGCAGAATAGGTCGTATTCACCGACTGTCCTCCGGGTCCCGAAGAACAGAAAGTATCCTTGCGGATATCATCCATCTTCAAATCAATATCAAACTCCTCAGCCTCAGGCAAAACAGCCACTGATGCGGCAGAGGTGTGTACACGTCCTTGGGTTTCGGTTTGAGGCACGCGCTGAACACGGTGAACGCCCGATTCATATTTCAAGATTCCATAGACGCCCTCGCCTATAACCTTGAGAACCACCTCTTTGAAACCACCCGATGTACCCTCGGTTTGGTTATTCACCTCAACTCGCCAACCACGCTTTTCAAAGAATTTAAGGTACATACGCATCAGATCGCCTGCAAAAATTGCAGCCTCATCGCCACCTGCACCTCCACGAATCTCAACTATTGCATTCTTAGCATCCTGAGGATCGGCAGGGATCAACATCAGTTTAATGTCATCTTCCCATTGCGCCAATAGGGGTTCGATTTCCTCGATTTGTTCGCGTGCCATCTCACGCATTTCTTCGTCCTTCTCGGTTGCTAGAATATCTTTCGCCTCTTGAAGGTTTTCGCTAGCTGTCTTGTATTTATCGGCAGCCTCAATGATGGGTCCTAATTCTTTGTATTCACGATTGAGCTGGATATATCGTTTCATATCCCCAATCACATCAGGATCGGTAATCTGCTCTGAGATCACTTTAAATCGATCACGAACACCATCTAATTTCTCTAATATCAT
>CAYJLL010000011.1:0-2124 GCA_964370955.1 uncultured Rikenellaceae bacterium
TGGATCCTGAGCGCCTAAAGACCCTCAAAGAGATTGCCGAGCATGCTATGCAGGCATTGGAATAGAACACAAAAACATCATACGCACGAGCACAAGATAAATTCATGGTAAAACAAATAGAACTAAACCTAAGCCCCAAACAAGCATCTGAGAGCTATCTAGAGGAGGCGGCAAAATCTCTTGACATCAAAAAAGAGGATATTGCCCATTGTCGCATCCTAAGACGTTCAATAGACGCACGCCGAAGAGGTCAGATTTTGGTTAATATGGCTCTGGAGCTATATATTGACGAGAGTACCCCTTCCGATGAGATAAATTTTTCGTGGCGTGATGTAAGCACATCACCCGAGGTAATTATAGTTGGAGCGGGACCTGCTGGTCTTTTTGCAGCTCTTGAGCTTATCGAATTGGGCTACAAACCCATCGTTTTGGAGCGCGGAAAATCTGCCTCAGAGCGCAAGCGTGACATTGCTGCTATCAATCGCAATGAGCCGATTAACTCCGATTCGAACTACTCCTTTGGTGAGGGTGGTGCAGGAACTTACTCGGATGGCAAACTCTACACTCGCTCTAAAAAACGTGGCTCGAACCGCAAGGCTCTCGAAATTCTATGCTTCCATGGTGCAAAGGATGAGATTCTCTACCAAGCCCACCCCCACATCGGCACCGACAAACTCCCACGAGTAATAGAGGCCATCAGAGAAAGCATCAAGAGTTTTGGAGGGAAAGTTCTATTTGACACTCGAGTCGTAGATTACATTATTAAGGATTCAAAGATCTGTGGCGTAGTTACTGCCTCGGGCGATACTATCGAGGCTCAGGCTGTTATTCTTGCCACGGGACACTCGGCTCGTGATGTGTATGAGAATTTGCACGAGCGAAAAGTGGAGCTGGTGGCGAAGAATTTTGCTATGGGCGTTAGAGTCGAACACAAACAAGAGTTGATCGACAAAATCCAGTATAAAGGGCAAAGAGATGAGTATCTTCCAGCCGCTGCCTATTCTCTTGTGGCTCAGGTGGCAGGTAGAGGGGTTTACAGCTTTTGTATGTGTCCGGGAGGATTTATTGTTCCTGCGGCGACCTCTCAGGGAGAGTGTGTTGTAAATGGAATGTCGCCCAGCGGACGAAATAACATTTACGCCAATTCTGGTATAGTCACCGAGGTGCGCGAGGCGGATATTGCGGACTACACCAAACATTTTGGAGTTCTCGGGGGTATGCGCTTCCAACAACAACTAGAACAACTTGCCTACTCCCAAGGGGGTGGCATGCAGATAGCTCCAGCTCAAAGATTAGATGAATTTGTGAAAGGTCGCAAAGCAAGTGGCACTCTGCCTACATCTTATCACCCCGGGCTAAAATCTAGCGATATGCACCACTGGATGCCAGATTTTATTTCAAAATCGCTTCGTGGTGGTTTTGTGGAGTTCGACAAGAAAATGCGAGGATTCCTGTGTGGGGATGCTCAGGTCATAGGCCTTGAGAGCCGCACCAGCTCGCCTCTTAGAATCCCACGTGACCGTGATACTTTTATGCACGAGAGAGTCGAAGGGCTTTTCCCTTCGGGCGAGGGTGCAGGCTATGCAGGAGGCATAATATCGGCTGCCATCGACGGCATGAAGTGCGCTGAGGCTGTTGCTAGATTTATTGGATAATAATAGACAAGGGTATAAAACACAACGCCATACTTCTCATTGAGGAGTATGGCGATTTTGTTTGGTACGTGCCGCACGGGGCAGTGATATATATTCGCAAGTTTGCCTTTGCAAACACTTGTTGTCTTTTTAGGGTGTGCGCTGCGGGGATACTGCACTTCGTAAGAAGAGCAAGACTGCCCGTGCGGCTCGCACCTCCCGCGGAGGGGGAGCGCACGCCCTGCTAGTGCGTGCCCGCACTGGGCAATGATTTATCTTCGCAAGTCCGGCTCGTATATTTGAAACTCTGTGAAGGGTTTGAATCCGCAGTTTACTTTGCGTAAATGAGGACTTCAAAACCGAAGAAAGTTTCAAAAATGGCGTGTTAGACAGTAACACAAAAGAGCGCGAATAGTATGTCAGTTTTGGAGCTTCGTGAAGGGTTTGAATCCGCAGTTTACTTTGCGTAAATGAGGACTTCAAAACCGAA
>CAYJLL010000011.1:2224-13346 GCA_964370955.1 uncultured Rikenellaceae bacterium
GAAAGTTTCAAAAATGGCGTGTTAGGCGCGTTCTTTTAGCTTATAAAACCTTTAGAGAGTAGATACTGCGCCACCTGAACAGCATTGGTTGCAGCCCCTTTACGAAGGTTATCAGCAACAACCCACATATTTACAGCCTTAGGGTTTGAAATATCTGCACGCAGGCGACCCACAAACACTTCGTCTTTGTTTTGGCAGAAACGAGCCATTGGGTATTCTAGTTTTTCTGGATTATCAAGCACGATCAATCCCTCGCTCGATGAAAGCAATTCACGTACTGCGTCCATAGTAAAAGGCTTCTCTAGCTCTACGTTAATGCTCTCGCTATGACCACCAACCACAGGCACACGCACAGCTGTTGGGCTAACAACGATAGAGTCATCACATAGGATTTTGCGGGTCTCGTTCACGAGTTTCATCTCCTCTTTAGTGTAACCATTCTCTGTGAACGAATCGCAGTGTGGGATACAGTTCTTGTCGATAGTATAAGGATATGCCATTTCAATTTCGCTATCACCATTACGCTCGCCATCCATCTGGCGTACAGCCTTCACACCCGTACCAGTAATCGCTTGGTAGGTAGAAACCACAATGCGATTGATGCCAAACTCACGATGAAGAGGCGCTAGAGCTATCAACATCTGAATTGTCGAACAGTTAGGATTGGCGATAATTTTATCATCCGCAGTGATCTGACATGCATTTATCTCAGGGATTACTAGTTTTTTAGTTGGATCCATGCGCCACGCAGAGCTATTGTCTACCACAAAACACCCTTTCTCTGCAAATTTTGGCGCCCACTCCAGTGATGTGTCACCACCAGCTGAGAATAGAGCCAAAGTTGGATTCATCTCTAGGCCAACCTCTGGAGTCACAACTGTCCATTGTTTGCCACCAAATTCAACTTGTTTACCAGCCGAACGAGGTGAGGCGATTGGAATCAACTCGGTGATTGGAAAATTACGCTCCTTTAGAACCTGAAGCATCACACCACCCACTAGACCGGTGGCTCCGAAAACTGCTACTTTCATTTTTCTTAATCTTTATTGTTTTATGTTAATCTATTTTTTCTACTCTCACACTCTCAAACAATACCCCTTGCGAATCGGGCATGCTCCCTCCCAGTAGGTGCAAGTACGACACCCCATGCTCACTCTCACCCATAGGCAGGCTAAGTCCTATAGCTTCTCCGTCCACAAACACATGCATCTCACGCCCCTCTTTCCACACCAAAAGTAATTCATGCCACTTTTCGTCATTAACACTTAGTCTATCACGAGATATACCGATGTTATAGATACACTGCTCTGTGGCGACATGATCGGTTGGATTGAACCATCTGTCATTGAGGATCAGGTTCACTCCTTGAGCACCTTTTTGTATGCTAAAGCGCATCACTAAGCGACCACTTCTCACAGAAGGGAAGTTCCACACCGCACCATCAGCATCTTGAACCAGGCTGTCATTTGGGGTGTACCCTATTTTAATTACTTTCTCGCCCTTTTTATCAGGATGATCCATCAGCAGAGGCATCTCTTGGCGGTTATAACCACAGTGCCCCACTATGCCTTTGTAGTATCTGAATGCCGACCAATCGCCTAGTCCGCTAGCTGTAAAATCGCTCTCACGAGAATTCTCGTAGAGCCAATCCACATCAAAAAGCAACATCTTGCGGTGAAGAGTATTCTGCCCCAGTGAAACTAGTATTTTCCCTGGTGCGACCTCCACTGCTTGGGCTTGGTGCACACTCTTATCAATACCGTTGCTCGATGCAAAGTCACGAGCATTACGCCCTTGGTCCAAAATCAACTCACGCATCCCTATCCACGTCTGTCCATTATCCTCAGAAATAGCCACATGGCTAGCATTTCTGTTGGTAAAGACATCATCCCACACACCCGTTGCGCTTTCCATCTCGGGGAGTGGAGTTGTATTACTCCAGAAAAACAACAAACGGCCATCGCCCATACGAAAGAACGTAGGCATAGTGATTGTTCCATAAAATGGCGAAGGAGTAGGTTCACTCCAATTCAATCCACCATCCTCGCTGAATGATTGATAATGGCGATCTTGCGCCGTACGCATTACCATCCATAGTTTTCCTCCGTCAATCTCTGCCACCGTAGGCTCGACTGCACCGTGATTCCAGCGCACACCTTTGTGGTGTCCTCCTTTTTCGTGTGCGGGGCTATTTACGGTGTTGGATTTTTGCCACGTGCGACCGTCATCATCCGACACATAAGTAAAACAACCCTTGCGATCGATGCCGTGACCCGCAATCACTATACGTTTGCCTCCTTCCACAAACACTGGTGGTTTGAGCATAATGGCTATGGTTGAATCAATTTTCGTTATAGTTCTACCTCCATCAATTCCTCCATCAGTGCGTATCACATAGACCGCATCAGAGCTATGCACCGCGCGAATATACTCTCCGCTCAAAGGCGAAGGAGTATCGGCAAAAGGAATATCTTCAGGGAGTCTCACCTCACGCCATGTGAAGCCGCTATCACGACTCGACAGATACATTGGAGCGTGCGAGAGTTTCTGTTCTCCATAGTTATAATGGCGTAGCTCCCCATCGGGCATCTTCGCTAGACCAATATAGGCATCGCTCGGAGGCACACCTACCACAACGGGAGCAAACACAGAATCTAGTTTGGTTGCTTTTTGAGAGAAAGCCTCAAAAGCTATTGTAAACAGCGCTACAAGAACTACAAAACGTTTCATATACCTTAAGTGTTTTTTGATTGGGGGATTACTCAAAGAATTCTTGCTCTCTTTCCTGCACCACTTGTTTTTCCTCAAGGGTGGTATCGTCTGTGCGTTCAAATCCTACATAGTTGATAGGCTCCATAAACTTATCATCTCGCGAGATACCCAAAGATGGATCTGCGAAGACCTTGTTCATGAAAATACCAAATATTGGCATCGCAGCAACCGAACCCTCACCACGATTCACCAAGTGAGTCGAACGTTCCTCTCCACCAACCCATGCTCCTGCAACAATATTAGGCGTCACACCCATAAACCACGCATCGGCATTGTGGTTGGTCGTTCCGGTCTTTCCTCCCACATTTTCTTTCATATTATAGGCCCACACTAGACGACCACCTGTTCCTGCAACAATATTATTTTGCAGCATTCCCAGCATCGTATAGGCTGTATTTTCTGAAATCGCATCTTTGGTTTGGGGCGAGAAGTTAGCCAGGGTATTGCCTTGTCTATCTTCGATAGAGGTCACAAATAGAGGACGAGTGTAGACTCCGCGATTTGCAAAGGTAGAGAAAGCCGCAGCCATCTCATAGACCGAAACCTCGGCAGTTCCCAGACACAAGGCATACACTGGATCAATCCAGCTGGTAACACCCATCTTATGGATAAACTCAGCCACCGCATTAGGGTTTGCCTGTTTCATAATCCAAGCCGAATAGTTATTGCGAGAATTTGCCAACCCCCAGCGAAGTTCACGAGGGTTTCCATCATACTCTACTCGACCTGCTTCTTTTGGACTCCAAGTGTTGCCATTTCCAAGCTCGATAGTTACAGGAAGATTTGGCACAGGAGTATAAGGCGTATAGCCAAGATTGTCGATAGCAAAGGTATAGATAAAAGGCTTGATTGTCGAGCCCACCTGACGGCGACCTTGCTTTGCCATGTCGTACTTAAAGTTTCGATAATTCGTCCCCCCTACATAGGCTTTCATATAGCCCGTATTTGGATCCATCGCCACGAAAGCCGCACGAAGGAAGGCCTTGTAGTGTATCATCGAATCTTTTGGAGTCATTGTTGTATCTACATCTCCTTGATAGGTGAAGATCTTCATCTTCTGAGGCACATCAAATGCAGCTTCGATTTCCTCGAAGCTCTTTCCTTCGTTGCGCATCAAACGACCACGCTCCGTACTGACCATCGAGCGGCGCAAGATAGCGTTATTTTGCTCGGTAGTGGTGTTGTAGAATATCTTTCCTTTGTAGTTCTGGCGTTGTTTGTCAAATACGGCTTGAATACCCGTTTTTGGGGTAGCCATTTGCTCCATGACAGCCTCTTCAGCATAGCGCTGCATGGTGGCGTTGATGGTGGTGTGGATTTTCAGACCATCGCTATATAGGTTATAGGGAGTTCCATCGGCTTTGGTGTTTTTGTTACACCAGCCATACAAAGGGTCGTTATCCCACAAGTCTTTGTCGGTTTGATAGTCCCACTCAATGGTATAATCACTTTTTTGAGGCTCTTTTGCAGTCATATACTGACGCAGCATCTCACGAAAGTAAGTAGCTGAACCATCATTATGGGTAGTGGTATTAAAATCCAGCTCCAAGGGTCGTGCGCTATAGGCCTCAAGGGAGTCTTCGCTGATAAAACCTGCGCTGTGCATACGGCTCAACACTGTATTGCGGCGTTGCAACGAACGCTCGGGGTTGCGAACAGGCGAGAAACGAGTGGGTGCATTGACCACGCCAACCAAGACTGCCGCCTCTTGTGGTTCCAATTCGGCTGGGGTTTTATTGAAGAAGGTGCGAGCAGCCGATTTAATTCCATAGGCATTCGATCCGTATGCCATCTTATTGAAATACATAGTGATGATCTCCTCCTTGGTGTAGTTATGCTCAAGCATAGTTGCAGTGATCCATTCTTTGAGCTTGCTAATCACAACCTTAAAGATGCGGCCAACTTTGCCAGAGGATGCGGTATCACGAGGGTAGAGATTCTTTGCTAACTGCTGAGAAATAGTCGATCCTCCACCTTGACTCTGAGAGAGGAGCACTGTTTTCACCGCCACACGAGCCAGACCCATAAAGTCTATTCCTGAGTGATTATAGAAACGCTCATCCTCGGTGGCCACCAATGCCTGTACCAAATGAGGCGAGAGTTCGCCATATTCGACAAACGAACGGTTCTCGTAGTAGAAATTACCAAGGTTCACTCCATCCGAAGACATAATCTCCGTGGCTATATTCGATTTTGGATTCTCCAGTTCCTCGAAAGTTGGCAATTGACCAAACGCTCCCACTGCAATTAGCAGCAAGAGAGTCCCGATCAACACAAAGGGAAATGCAATTACAGACCAAAATATTAGGAGTGCGCGTTTTTTGCGTCGCGGGCTTTTCAGAACCTGACCAAAGGATCTTTTCTCTTGTGAGCCGTCCTTTGAATGGCTATCTTTTCTAGTAGTTTTCACTTTACTCATATCTTTATGATAGATTTAACGTGCAAAAGTAGTAATTTTGTATGAAAATACTCTTATCTATGGCTTTAAAAAATTATTATAGCACTCCTCTTACCCTCGAGGCGGGGGTAGACGAGGCTGGCAGAGGCCCTTTGGTGGGTCCTGTTTATGCTGCGGCAGTGATACTTCCGTGTGGATTCTCCCACTCTCTTTTGAACGACAGTAAGAAAATGAAACCTAAAGATCGCGAACTCTTGCGAGAGATCATCGAGGGTGAGGCTCTGGCTTGGTCGGTTGCTAGCGTTGGAGCTCAGAGAATAGATCAGATTAATATTCTCCAAGCAACCTTTGAGGCTATGAACCTTGCTATCGAGGGACTCAAACTCACCCCTGAACTACTGCTGATCGATGGAAACCGCTTTCGTAGCGAGCTAAAGACCCCCTACCACACTATCGTTGGTGGCGATGGACTCTACAGTTCAATTGCCGCCGCTTCGGTGCTTGCCAAAAGCCACCGAGATGAATATATGAGAGAACTAGATGAGCAATTCCCTCACTATGGCTGGGCTCGCAACTCAGGCTATGGCACTAAAGCGCACCTAGAGGCTATCGAAAAACATGGACTCACCGAGCATCACAGACTCTCGTTTCGCAACCCTCTGAATAAAAAACAGTAATTCTTGTAACTTTCATTCGTCCATAGCGTTTAATAGTCGAACGCACCTCAAAGATTAATATATGAATCGTAAAGAGTACAACCAAATAGTTGAAAGACACGCCGATGGTTTATATCGGTTTGCTCTTGGGGTTGTACACAATGGGCAGGCGGCTCAGGACGTAGTTCAAGATTCATTCGAAAGGCTTTGGGTCAATCGGAAGAAGGTGGAAATAGAGAAAGGAAAAAGTTGGCTCTATCGAGTAGCGTATAATCTGGCGGTGAGCAACTGGAGGTCTAACAAACGGCTATCGAGTGAGGAGATTGAGAGTTTTTCTATTGCCTGTCACGCCCAGGATGAGGGTTGGGATGATCGCTCGGAAATCATGTGGCGAGAGCTCGATAGGCTAGGCCAAAAGGAGCGCACGTTAATTATGCTCTGCGACTGGGAGGGTTACTCCTACGGTGAGATTGCTCAGATCATGGAACTCACAGACGGGCAGGTTAAAATCGGTCTCCATAGAGCCCGAGGAACTCTCAGAGAAAGGCTTGGAGGGATACTTAGTGAATAATGCGTTTTCACGATATAAAAACAAACAAAAACATGAAAACAGATAATAATATAGAGAAAATTCCTGCACCAAAGGTAGTCTTCACAGGCAAAGCAGCCTTGAAAAAGAAAGGAAGTACTGCGTGGTTAACAATAGCAGGATCTAGTGTGGCAGCAGCATTGGTAGCACTATGTTTTATGCTCTGGGATAATAGCTCAATTGAGCCCTCACAAGAGCAACAACAGCTAACAGCCCAAAACACTCAAGGGGAGAGAACAGCTACGGACGAAAATTTGCAAGACCAAGAGAAGGCGCAAGAGAAGGCGCAAGAGAAGGCGCAAGAGAAGGCGCAAGAGAAGGCGCAAGCAAGCTTGCAAGACACGACAGAATTCAAACAAGCTACTCCCGAAACACTAAACCCTCAAAACAAAAAGCGCACTCCCGAGCTCACTAAAACAAGGACAATCCATAGCCCAAAGAAGCTCGAGCCAAACAATAATTTAATAGCAATAGCACAGTTCAACCAAATCGAAACGCAAGAACTTGCAACACCCGAGATAATCATTGAGGACATAGAAATAGAGAGCCCTCAAATACATATAGAGCATCATACTAACGAGACCAACAAAGCGTCATCAGAGTCTTTAATTGACAAACCAAATCAAATACATCTTCCCTTTAGCAACCTCAGAGCTAGAGCCGAGCGCAAAGATGAGCAAGGTAAAGAAAGAAAAGGTTTGCTAGCTACTATTAGTCGACAATTCAAGCGTGACCCCGAGCGCAACCCCAATACGAAACCCTTCCTAAAAGAGTATCGCGAAAGCCTCAAACGAGGTCTTTTAGCAGAGAACCGATAAACAAAATTACGAACGTTCGAACACAGTCAAAATAATAACCTAAAAAAACAATACAACTATGAAACGATTATTACTCACCCTAGTGGCACTAACAACTCTTGTGCTCACTCCAAGCGTGGCACATTCACAAGACTCCCAAACAAACACGGTAATCACGGTGATCCAAAAGAAAAATGGTGATCTGTATGTCAAAGATCAAAACGAGAAAATGTTGTTTTCGAGAACAAATAGCGGAGTGCAGATAAACATGCTCTATTTGGATATCACCAACACAAAAGAAACAGTAACTACCGAAAAAGGCGATATAGTAACAACATTCCATAGTGATATCCCCAGCAAGGAACTTAGATTTTATCATAACTCTCGCAAAAAAACACTAGAGATCTACAAAGCGGGCGCGAAGAAACAACTGCTTTTCATCGTTGAAAATGTTGACAAAACGGGGATTCGCACCGTAAAGAACAAGCACAAATGGTGGTGGGATCAGGCGCACTACAATGGCGTCACTCTAAAATACGACGGACTAGTGGGAGGGATAGATAATCTTAACCTGCCAACCTCGGCCTCTTGGATGTCACAAAGCAATCGCCTTATCACGGGTATTGAGCTGAACTTCGTAGATGCAGTACTTTGGGGCAAGGGTTGCTTTGGAATCTTCACGGGCGCTGGCCTTGAGATGAACAACTACTACTTCTCAAGCGGCGTAACCCTTGGCAACGACCCCACAACGGGTTTCATTACTCCCGATTATAGCTACATCAATGGTGAGGCTGGGGTAAAATACTCAAAACTTTCAACTACCTATCTAAAAGTTCCCCTAGGGTTTGAATTCCAGTTTGGCGGACGCAATCGTGGAAGTTCTCAGCCATGGTGGATAAATGTAGCAGCCGTGGGTGGAGTGCGCCTAAACGCCCACACCAAAGTCAAAGAAAACGACAAAACAAAACACAAGAACCACGACAACCTAAACATCCCACGTTTCCGCTACGGCTTCGAGGCATCGATTGGATATGAAGGCTTTGGAGTAACCGCAAGCTATTACCCTCAATCTATCTTCACCCCAGCAGGCGGACCAGACGTAAAACAAGTAAGCATTGGTATAAGCTATAAATTCTAAAGCGCTACTCGCACTTCGAGCCGAAGCAACAATGACCTAGCTCAGTACAATGAGGCTAACAGTTAGTTCAGACGGTGCCGTTGATTAGAAAAGCAAAAAGGCTAACTCCCATGGTGGGGAGTTAGCCTTTTTTGTATTTGTTGTATTAAGTTAAAGAGGACTCCCCTCAGAGGTATATTTATCAGAGAGTCATCTTAGGCACTTGGGTACTAACCCAATATCTTAAGGGCATTATCCAGACGAGTGAGGGTTTCATCCTTACCCAAAACTGTAATAATATCAAAGAGCGATGCACCGCCGCTACCGCCAACGATTGCAAGTCTAAAGCTGTTCATCACTTGTCCCATAGCATATCCTCCCTCTTTAATCCAGTCTTTAACCTCAGCCTCAATGGCCTCAACGCTAGACCAGTTCGCACTGCCTGCCAACAATTGACTCAGCTGTGCAATAGTGGATGGATTATCGCCTTTCCAAAATTTATCAACCACCTTTTGATCGTACTGACTTGGAGTGACAAAATAGAACTTAGACAACTCATACAAATCGCCTATGAGCACAGCGCGCTCACGCACCAAGGCACACACCTTCTCAAGCATACCGCCCTCAGATGGATAAGCCACGTCTTGAGCATCAAGCTGACTGGCAAGCATTACTGCCAACTGCTCATCGCTCAAAGCACGCAAGTATTTCTCATTAAACCAAAGAGCTTTTTGTGGCGAGAATCTTGCACCACTCTTGCTTACTTTCTCTAGCGAGAATAGCTCTATCATCTCCTCGATGTTCATCAACTCTCTATCTTCCCCTGGATTCCACCCCAACAAGGCCAACATATTAATAAACGCTTCGGGCAGGTAGCCATCTTCACGATAACCTCTAGAAACTGAACCATCAGGCGCATTCCATTGCAATGGGAACACAGGAAAACCTAGTTTATCACCATCACGCTTGCTTAGTTTGCCACTCCCCTCGGGTTTAAGCAACAAGGCTAGGTGGGCGAATTGAGGACGCTCATTTTCCCACCCTAGCGCACGATACAGCATAAAATGCAGAGGCAACGAAGGCAACCATTCCTCACCACGAATCACGTGGGTGATCTCCATCAACTTATCGTCCACGATATTTGCGAGGTGATAAGTAGGCAGAGCGTCTGAAGATTTGTAAAGAACCTTATCATCTAGAGTCGAGCTATTCACCACAACATGTCCACGCACAATATCATCCATTTCTATCTCCAAGTTCTCGGGCATTTTAAAACGTATCACCCACTGATCGCCACGCTCTATGCGCTCGCGAACCTCGTCTGGTGAAAGCGCAAGAGAAGTTTGCAGCGTCTCACGAATGGTGTAATTATAGGAAAAAGTCTGACCCTGGCTCTCCATCTGCCCACGAAGAGCGTCTAGTTCTTCTGCGCTGTCAAACGAATAGTAAGCCCAACCGCTCTCGACTAGTTGTAGGGCATACTTTAGATAAATTTCACGTCGCTCGCTTTGGCGATAAGGCGCATGTGGACCTCCAACCGAAACTCCCTCATCAATCTCTATTCCAGCCCACTTGAGGCTATCGATAATATATTGCTCCGCCCCTGGGACAAAACGATTTGAATCTGTATCCTCAATACGCAGAATAAACTTACCTCCCATTTGACGGGCAAATAGATAATTATACAATGCTGTGCGAACGCCTCCAATATGCAACGCACCCGTTGGCGAAGGCGCAAATCTTACTCTTACCATTTTTATATTAGTTTTTGTTATTTAAAAATTCATTTTAAAGGGAGCGATATTAGTTACCTATCAACACCCCTGAGATACACCAATAGCTAAAACTTCCGCCCTCGCTCTCTCCTTGTGGGATTTGAACACTCAGCGAGTGTTCGCCTGCTTTCAAATCGCCCAATGGAATGTAATAGGGGTAGGTCACAGTTCCGGGACACCAGTTAGAACGGCTCAAATCGCTAGAAGATAGGCCGTTGCTGAAATTGCCCGAACATGGGTTCCAGTTGCGGTATGAAGCGCAATCTTCGCGCCAAGGCACAATCGCACTCACGACTTTCCCATCCACACGGACGGTGTTGAGCTTAGGATTAAACTCATCGCCACCACCCCAGCCGCCATGACCAGTTGTAACATAGACTAGTTGGGCGTTTTTCATATCTTCTTTGAGGGTGAAATTCATACGCAAAGAATCCGAACCAAAGAAAGTTGGGTAGGTTTGTCCTCCTTGCTCCATGATATTAAGTGTGTTAAACAGAGGTAATGACTTTGTATTTTGTTTGCGACCTCCAGGGTAGTATTTCAAATCGAGCGAAAGTTTATGACCTCTCGAATCCCAATTACCTATGTAGGCAGCGATCCACGCTGAGTCTTTCAACAGAGGGCGAAGATGAGAAATCTCTTGTTTATAGAGCACCGAATCTGCCCAATCTTGTCCTTTGACTTTGATGTGATTGAATTTGCGGACACCAAAGGTGGTGAAAAAGCGCATCAACTCGGCAGGCACATCATAGTCTTCGGTTGAGATTACCCCTGGGTAGCTTTTATCACTTTCAAACGATGGCAAAGCCTTTAGACCCTCGCTAGATAGTGCGTCCAGAAAATCAATTTCTTTACCCGTTGGGATAACAAATATCGAACCAGTTCGATCGTAGGCATCACCATCAGAGTATTGAACCACTTCGGCAAAGATAGAGTAATCCTCAGGATTTTCTGGCAATTTCACTTTCTTTAGAACCACCGTACCACCACTTGTGATATACACTTTTTCACCCTCAGT
>CAYJLL010000011.1:13356-17963 GCA_964370955.1 uncultured Rikenellaceae bacterium
CCTATGGTTTGATTGTCAAACACATTCACTGTCTTCACCACACTCTGGCGCATCTCATAGTTAAAGTCGGCCACATCCATCACCTCAACAGCACTCTTATCAAAACCAAGGTTCTCTTTGTCAATAGAGCGCTTAATATTCTCAGCCTCAAGCATCACTCGTCCATTGCGCACTACTTTGAGCACTACTCCATTGGGCACTCCCCACGCTGGCATTGGCGAGCCACTAAATCCCATTTCGGGGGTATACCAAATATCGATAGTATTAGAATTAATAGAGGTGCGAAGTTGCACACATTTCCAACCTGCAACCTCTACATCCTCCGCCACAACACTATATCCGCTGGTGCCTTTCACTGGTGATTCGTTTGCTATCTCACGTCCATCATAAAGATTTGCCACTTGCCACTGGCTGCTATCCGCAAGGTTCACATAAGTTAGACTCACAGGGGGCGCTAGTTGTTTATCTATCATTTCCTGAGCTGCACGATTAATCGGCTCAACAACGCTCTGTGAACCTCTAACTCTCAGGGTAGTGACAGTTTGAGGGCGTTTGTTATTTTTTTTCTTTTCGCCATCTTGTGCAGGGCGCTCGCCTGCTGAGTAGGCAATATCAACGCCCGTAACTTTGGCTTGGATTTGAGGTTTCTTTTGCGCCGCAGCTCCTAGGCTTAGGGATGCTAGCAGGGCTAGGGATAGTATTTTTTTCATAATTCGCTTATGGATAAATGGGTTGGTTTAAATTTGAACAAAGATAATCAAAATTTTTCAGGTGAGCCTTTTTGATAGCAATAATTAACAAACGCGCACACTGTTCTTATGAACAGCATGCGCGTTTGTTTTCTGCTAAATATATACTAACTCTAGGGAACTTCCACTCCTCGTTCTTCGAGTTCCGCCAAACCAACTTCTTTTAGTTTATATTTTTGTATCTTTCCGCTGGCAGTCATAGGATACTCCTGGACAAAGAAAATAAACTTAGGAATCTTGTAGCGAGCAATCTGCCCACGACAGAAATCACTCACATCCTCGTGGGTGAGAGTTTGCCCCTCTTTCACGCGGATATAGGCAGCCACCTGCTCTCCATATTTCGGACTGGGTAGTCCAGCCACCTGAACATCCAAAATAGCGGGGTTTGTGAGCAAGAAATTCTCTATCTCACGAGGATAAATATTCTCGCCCCCACGGATAATCATCTCCTTGATGCGCCCCGTGATCTTGAAATAGCCCTGCTCGTCCATCACTCCCAAATCGCCCGAATGTAGGAAGCCTTCATCGTCCATCACTGCCTCCGTTGCATCGGGGTTGTTATAGTAACCCTTCATCACATTGTAGCCTCGACAGCACATCTCGCCTATCTCGCCTGCTGGTAGCACGGCCCCCGTTGCAGGATCTTTAACCACCACATCCACATAAGGAAGCGCACGCCCAACTGTCGTTGCTCTGATTTCGGGGTCGTCCGTCACTCGTGTTGCAGTCATACCCGGAGAGGTTTCGGTCAAGCCGTAAACTATAATAATATCGCGACAATTCATCTTCTCCATCACCTGATTCATATACTCAATCGGGCAAGGAGCACCAGCCATAATACCTGTGCGGAGAGTCGACAGATCAAACATATCGAACATTGGATGAGTCAACTCAGCAATGAACATCGTAGGCACGCCATATAGTGCTGTGCATCGCTCACTCTGAACAGAGGCTAGCACTCGTAGTGGATCAAAATCCTCGACCATCACCATAGACGAACCGTGGGTAATCACAGAACACACGCCCAACACACAGCCAAAGCAGTGGAAAAGCGGAACGCAAATCAGCAGTCTATCGGCAGGCGTATAGCTCATACAGTCGCCAATAGAAATTCCATTGGTCACAATATTTGCATGCGTGAGCATCACACCCTTGGGGAAGCCAGTGGTTCCCGAGGTGTACTGCATATTCACGACAGTCTCTACGTCTATAGATTTCTGAAGTTCGCAGACTTTCTCATCCGAAAGCTGCGCACCCAAGAGCAATAGCTCAGCGGTTGTGTACATGCCACGATGCTTTTCAGCACCCATATAAACCACGTTGCGGAGCTGAGGTAATTTCTCGCATTTTAGCGATCCACGCTGAGAGGTTTTGAGCTCGGGGACTATATCATTAATAATTTGAACGTAATCGCTATCACGATAACCGTTCATAATACACATAGTGTGTATGTCGGCATTGCGCATCACATACTCAACCTCTGTGGTTTTGTAGTTGGTATTCACGGTCACCAATATCGCCCCTATCTTCGAGCAGGCGAACATCATGGTCATCCAGTCGGGGATATTTTTCGCCCAAACCCCCACTTTATCACCATAGCCAACGCCTATGTGTGCGAGCGAACGAGCCATGCGTTGAGCACGTTGATTAAAATCGTAGTAAGAAAAGCGCAAACCACGATCAGGGTAGATCATAAAATCATGGTCGGGTTGCGTTTCCACCCAGCTCTCCAACCAACCGTGTAATGTTTTATCAGTAATCATTCTTCTTTAGTGTTCTTACATAGGTGTGTAAACAACCGCCAGAGCTTTGGCAGCTTGAGTCATCGAATGATTGGTGATAGTGTGGGGAACGATACTATCATAGTAGATAGAATCTCCACGCTCTAGGCGATATTGCTCTGCGCCATAACTAATATCCACACATCCCTCAAGCACATAGAGAAATTCCTCTCCCTCGTGTTCCGATTGCGAGCTGTTATGCTGAGACCCCACAGGAATCTCTATGATAAAAGGCTCCATGTGGCGATCTAATTTACCTTGAGCAAGCGGAAAGAAGTCGAGTCCCTCTGTGTGTGCATTGGTGCTAGCAGTGGTACTATTGCTTGGTGTGGCGCTAGAGCGTGTTACCACAGCAGCACGGCTTTCTTTTCCATCAAGCAGCGTACCCAAACGTGCTCCGAGCGATCGAGAGATTTTTATCATAACCCCGATTGAAGGCATAGTTTTACCAGATTCTATGTCGATAAGTTTTTCTGGCGTAATGCCGCTGTTTTGTGCTAACTCTTCAATGCTAAGTGATTTTTCCTCACGCATTTGAGTCACTAGTTTTCCGATAAATGTTGGCATAATTAGTTTCAGGTTTGGTTATTCTTGATTTTTTCTACTACAAAGATGAAGGTTTTTAAGAACCTTAGATTTTTCTAAATAAATTTTCATACGCTACCCAGATCTATCAAAAAATAATTATTTAATTATATTTCAACACATTACCACACTCACTACTACGACACAAAACACCGTAAAATATTTCACTCATCAAATAACTACATTCAAAAGCCCCTGGAAATGTTTAACTTTACAGCAACTAAACTCATTGTAAGACAATCTAACTTTATGAACATAGATTTTAAATCGCCCAAATATTTTGTAACGGGCATCGACACAGACGCAGGCAAGAGCTACGCTGTTGCGGCTCTAGCTTTAGCGGCGGCCGCCTCTGGGAAAAAAGTAATTACATCGAAACTCATCCAAACGGGGTGCGACCCAGAGCAAGTAGCAGAGGATATCGTCACCCACCGTCGTTTGCAAGGTATTGAACTCCTTGAGGAGGATCTCAATGGTTTGACTTGCCCACAGATTTTTCGCCTGCCCAGCTCTCCCCACCTAGCTGCCGAAAAAGAGGGTCGCGAGGTCGACTTGGATGCTATCATTGAGGCGAATAATCGCCTAGAGAAACTATACGACGTTGTGATTATCGAGGGAGCTGGCGGTATTATGGTTCCGCTGAAGAGGGATTTTTCGACAGCAGATTTTATTGTCCAACAAAACCTGCCAACCATCATTGTTAGCTCAGCACGCTTGGGCAGTTTGAATCACACTCTGCTGACCCTCGAATACGCTCGCTCGCGAGGTATAGAACTAGCGGCAGTGGTCTATAATCTCTACCCCGAAAGCGATCCGAATATAGAGGTCGACACTCGAAAGATGATAGAGAGTCACCTCGCAAAACACTTTCCAGGATGCCCCGTGGTCGATTTACCCCGATTATAGCTAACTACACACCCGTAAATAAGACAAGCCCTTTGAGAATTTCTATGAATCTCAAAGGGCTTATCACTTAGCAGGGGGTACTAAGTAAGGGGAGGGGGGAAAGGGGGGAAAGGGGGGAAATACTATTTACTCTTCTATCCAATCGATAATACTCGCGTCGCCAGGCTCGACTTTTGAGAGCATGCGAGTCTCTAGAGTGCCGTCTTCGTTGATCAGGAACTTATTGAAATTCCACTGAACATCAAAATCGTCTACTTTATTTAATTTCTTAGATGTCAACCATTTATAAATTGGCGCAATATCATCGCCTTTTGCCGAGATTTTAGCCATCATCGGAAAATCGACTCCATAGGTTGCACTACAAAAAGTTGCAATCTCCTCATTGCTGCCGCTTTCTTGGTTACCAAAATTGTTGGCTGGAAAACCAATAATCACGAAATCCTTGTCTTTGTACTTCGCATAGAGGTCTTGTAGCTGTTCATACTGATAGGTGAACCCACACTTGGAGGCTACATTAACTATCATTACTTTTTTGCCTTTGAGGGTAGCAAAATCAAAAACATCACCATCGATGGTTTCGACTTTG
>CAYJLL010000012.1:0-405 GCA_964370955.1 uncultured Rikenellaceae bacterium
GTAAGTCAAGGTAGTGACGGTACTCTTCTCGCTTCATCAAATGCAGAACTGTTTTTAAGTGCTAAAATTAAAAGAAGATCTGTTCGTAAAGGATATTGGATTGACATTGCAAATGCTGTGTGGGATGACGATTGGCAGATGCGTGAGCACAATCAACGATTTGTTATTCTAGCTAAGAAATGGTTGTCATTTTCGGGTAGCGTTAGCCTAGGAGGTAAAATCGGTATAGGATGGGATGCTGGAACAATGTCTGCCTCGCCGGAGCTTACCATGAATCTAGATCTTGATATTTCTTTTAATAAATATAAGTTGCTTTATAACTCAAATATATCGAGAAGATCTGCATTTGCAAGCATCGTTGGAGATGTTGGACATGGAACAATGCGAGATGGAGGTGTTGATTAT
>CAYJLL010000012.1:415-17406 GCA_964370955.1 uncultured Rikenellaceae bacterium
ATGATCCATATACAAAATTTTTAAACCCAAAAGAATTTGCTGATGAAACAACATCAATCAAAGGATCTTTAAAAGGTATTGGTATTCAAATTGGGGTAAAAGAAGGTAAATTAATGGTAATTGCACCGATTGAAGATACTCCAGCTGAAAAAGCAGGGCTTTTGGCAGATGATGAAATCTTAGAAATCGACGGTGTTTCTACAAAAGGTATCACGGTAGACAAAGCTGCTGACAAAATCAGAGGAGAAGAGGGTACTACGGTTAATTTATTGGTTAAGCGTAAAGACGTTACTCCAAACAAGGTTTATTCAATTAAAAGAGCAGATAGATTACTTTATTATTTTAAATACCATGTAACACAATTTTAAGCCTTGAGTGTAAAAAAAAGTTGTTTTTTTATTGGATTTTTTTAAAAAAATATTAATTTTGCTGTGAATAATAAAAAATCACTAAACCCTCTAATGATTATGAAAAAATTACTTCTACCCCTAGTGCTACTTGCACTCTCGAGCACACTCGTTTTCGCGCAACAAAACCAACCAGCCAAAGCAAGTTCAGTCTCTGTTCAAGGAGGTGTTAACTTTGGTGATATTGCCAGCTTCTCGGGCGGACTATCCTATGATAGAGAGATCACCAAATGGTTTGGTGCTGGTTTTTCGTTCCGCTTTGATAACTATAACAACTTCCCCGATTATGCTGAGTCGCTCTATGAAAGTTCAACTATTCAACCCGGAATGCTTGAAACCCTTAGCACAAAAACAGGACCCTTCGATTGGGAACGCCTAAGAGTGATGACCTTCGAGATAGATTTGGAATTTTATCCAGTGAATAATGGAAACTCACGTCTGACCACTGGTATAGGTGTGGGAATTGCCTCTGTTGCCAATGAGTGGTTTACCGCTGCATCAGACCTCAGCAGATATTCGCACTATCGCGAATATCAGATGCCATTCAATTTCTCAGTGAATGGATTACCGTTACACCTTTGATTGCGATTTTGGCATAGGTGCTGGAGTCGAAATGAATGTTAATGAATATGTTGGAAGTAGCTTTACTCCTTACTTCTCTTTGAGTTATCGTTTCTAAGGGAAAGACAAAATTCATATAAAAATGAAAGAGGGATTGACTGTAATAGTCAATCCCTCTTTCGTGTACTCCGGGCGGGACTTGAACCCGCACGGGCATTTCTGCCCAAAGGATTTTAAGTCCTTCGTGTCTACCATTCCACCACCAGAGCTCCGTTTTGGTCTACAAAGATAGGAAAAATTAGTACACTAACAAAATTTTTTCTTTTTTCTCGAAACCTTTAGCTTTACTTAGACTCTATCTGCGCACCAATTGTACCACATTCTCAACGTGGTGGGTGTGGGGGAACATATCCACGGGCTGCACTTTGGTGATTTTGTATTTCTCATCGAAGATTGCAAGATCTCTCGCCTGAGTAGCTGGATTACAGCTAACATAGACTATTCGCTCTGGCGCAGCCGCCAAGATTACATCTGCAACACTTTGATGGATACCCGCACGTGGTGGGTCGAGGATAATCACATCGGGCTGTCCGTTAGCTGCGATAAACTCCTGATTTAGCACGTCTTTCATATCGCCTGCATAGAAAACTGTGTTGTCTATGCCGTTAAGCTCAGAGTTAATTCGAGCATCAATAATCGCCTCTTCGACATATTCCACCCCAACGACTTTTGAGGCTTGGTGGGCAACGAAATTAGCGATAGTACCTGTGCCAGTGTATAGGTCATAGACTACCTCTGAGCCAGTTAGCTCCGCAAAATCACGAGTGACCTTATATAGTTCGTAAGCCTGCTCGGAGTTGGTTTGATAGAAAGATTTTGGGTTGATACGGAAGGTCAATCCCTCCATGCTTTCCTCTATATAGGGCTTGCCACTATAGTGAACAACCGTTTGATCGCCCATCGAGTCGTTGAGCTTGGTGTTTACAACATAGCCAAGCGAGGTGATAGCAGGGAATTTTTCTGCCAATGCATCCATCAAACCCTTGCGCTCATCGGGTGCATCCACTGCGAAAACCACAACCACCATAACATCGCCCGTTGTCGAGGTGCGTATCATTAGATTGCGCATCAAGCCCTCGTGGGTGCGAAGATCATAGAACGAAAGCTCCTTTTCTAGAGCATAGTCTCTTACGAAATTGCGAATCTCGTTTGATGGTTCGTCTTGCAGGTAGCATTTCTCTATATCGAGTATCTTGTCAAAAGCGCCAGGTATGTGAAAACCAAGAGCATCGCCACGCACAATTTCCTTATCACCAGCCTCGGCTAGTTCGCTTCGTGAAATCCATCGCTTATTGGAGAAGGTAAACTCTAGTTTGTTGCGATAGAACTGAGTTTTCTCAGACCCCAAAATAGGCATTATCTCGGGGATCTCAACCCCACCGATGCGACTTAGTTGGTCGCTTACTTGTTTTTGTTTGAACGCCAATTGCTCGCTGTAGGGTAATGCTTGCCATTTGCAGCCGCCACACTCTCCCGAGTACACGCAGAAAGGCTCAACTCTCAAGGGTGATAATTTGATATACTCTGTCACATATCCTTCCATAAAGCGCTTGCGCTTAGAGTTTATTTGCACGCTAACCACGTCTCCTGGGATAGTGTTAGCTACAAAGACCACTTGATCGTCGATGCGTCCGATTGATTTGCCCTCGGCCGCCACATCCACAATATCCATAGATGCGATGTGGGGGTATTTTGATTTTTTTCTTGCCATAAATCTGTTCTTTAATTCGCCACAAAGGTAATACAATATGAGGGAAATCTAAGGAAAAAATTATATCTTTGCACATATGTGGCTTTTTGCCTGAAAATTTAATGACCATTTGATGATACAACTAGCGAAATTACAATTTAACCACTACGGCGTAAATACCTACCTGCTCATTTGTGCAGACACAAAAGAAACCATAATAGTCGATTGTGCGACATCCAATTCAGCTGAGTTTGCAGCTTTGGTGAATTATATAGAGAAAAATGAATTGAAGCCAATTATGGTGGCGTCAACTCACGGACACGTAGACCATATTTGTGGTGCCTCTGACGCTTGTGAGCATTTTTCGGTGCCCTATGCAATGAGTTCCGCCGATCAGGGTCTGTTGGATGTGGCTCTGGACTATGGCCCTTCGATGGGGTTTGCAATATCCTCAGTGCCAACTATTGCGATTGATCTTTCGGGGGTGCAAGAAATTAAGCTAGGTGAGAACAGCGTTGAAGTGATCAAAACTCCAGGACACTCACTGGGTGGAGTTTGTTTTCATATCCCCAGTCAAAAACTCCTTATCACGGGCGACACCCTCTTTGCAGGGAGCATAGGTCGTACGGATCTTCCAGGGGGCGATTACGATCAGTTGATGCGTTCGATTGTCGAGAATCTGATTCCACTGGATGGCGCAACAAAGGTGTTCCCGGGTCACGGTGGCGAATCAACCCTATCCCATGAGGCAATGTATAATCCCTTTGTGAGCGAGGTGCTTCAGGGTGGGTTTAACACAGTGAAGGAGTAACATTAACCAATAAAAGAGATCAAGTGAGAATAGATATAATAACACTACACCCAGCTCTTTTTGAAGGGCCCTTGAGCGAGTCAATCATCCGCCGAGCGCAGGATAAAGGGTTGGTCGAGATACACATCCACAACCTTCGTGATTGGTCGGGCGATGCTCGTGGAACGGTGGACGACTACCCCTATGGGGGTGAGGCTGGAATGGTGATGATGTGCGAACCGATATTCAAATGCATAGAAGAGCTGAAATCCCAGCGAACCTATGATGAGGTGATTTATACCTCACCCGATGGAATTGTTCACAACCAAGGAGAGGCTAACCGCCTATCGCTCTTGGGTAATATTATTATTCTCTGCGGCCACTACAAGGGAATTGACCATAGAATCAGAGAGCACGTAATTACTCGTGAGATTTCCATTGGCGATTATGTACTCACTGGTGGCGAATTGGCAGCCTGTGTAATAGTGGACTCAGTTGTGAGAATTATCCCTGGTGCCATTGGCGATGAGGCATCTGCCTTGACCGACTCGTTCCAAGACAATCTGCTCGCTCCACCCATCTACACTCGTCCAGCGGATTTCAATGGTTGGAAAGTGCCCGATGTGTTGCTTTCGGGAAATTTTGGCGAGATTGACAAGTGGAAAGAACAACAAGCACTGGAGCGCACCGCACGTCTGCGCCCCGATTTGCTAGATGAATAATTTTAGATCCACGCAAAAATGAAATACTATATTATAGCTGGCGAACCCTCGGGCGATTTGCACGGAGCCAACCTCATTAAAGGAATCTTGGAGAGCGACCCTGCTGCCCAAATACGTTTTTGGGGAGGCGACCTAATGCAGGATGCCTCGGGTGAGAAAGGAGAGTTGGTGCGCCACTATCGCGATGAATCGGTGATGGGTTTTATTGAGGTGTTGAAGAAACTGCGTAAAATCAAACGCTCGATGGAATTCTGCAAACGAGATATAGCAGAGTTTAACCCTGATGCACTAATCTTGATTGACTACCCAGGTTTCAATCTGCGAATGGCGAAGTTTGCTAAGAGCATAGGCATACTTACTCTTTATTACATAGCCCCGAAGGTGTGGGCGTGGAAAGAGAGTCGAGTGAAGAAAATCAAGGCAGATGTAGACAAACTATTTGTTATTTTCCCTTTCGAGGTGGAGTACTTCAAGAAGTTTGGCATTGATGCTTACTTCGGAGGTAACCCTTTGATGGACAGCTTGGAGGCGAACAAAGATTTGGGAGCGAGTGAGGATTTTAGAGTGCAGAACGCTATTCCCACCCATAAAGAAATAGTTGCTCTTGTGGCAGGAAGCCGCAAGAGTGAGATTCAGCATAACCTACCCGTGATGATTGAGGTGGCAAAAGAGCGTGAGGATCTACATTTTGTGATCACAGGGGTCGAGTGGCTTGATAGAGGTTTGTATGAGAGTATTATCGGAGAGCAAAAAAACGTAACACTGCTCATTAATCAAACAACTCAAACTCTGCGCAACAGTTCGGCAGCCTTGGTGACCTCGGGAACTGCGACTCTGGAAACCGCTCTTTTGGGCGTGCCGCAAGTGGTGTGTTTTAAAGGGCCACGCCTGACGATGTGGATAGCGAGTAAGCTCGTTAAGATACGTTGGATTTCGCTTGTGAATATAGTGATGGATCGCACGGTGGTTACGGAGCTTATACAGCACAACTTCACGAAAGAGAGCGCATTGACAGAGTTGCAAGGAATCTTAAAGGGAGGCAATCAGCACAATCGCATCATTGAGGACTATCGAGAACTAGCGCAGAAAATAGGAGGCTCTGGAGCTTCACAGAGAGTAGCCCTCGAGATGTTTGAAACTATAAAAAACGTAGTTAAATGAAAATAATTTGCATCGGTATGAATTACCGAGACCACATAAAAGAACTTAGTTCTCAAACTCCCACGGAACCTGTGTTCTTCCTCAAACCAGACACTGCTTTACTAAGAAATAACGAAGCGTTTTATGTGCCAGATTTTTCGAATGATGTTCACTATGAATGCGAGCTAGTTGTCAGAATCAACCGCCTGGGAAAGAGTATAGAGAAGCGTTTTGCACATCGCTATTACAATGAGGTCGGTTTGGGTATAGATTTTACTGCTCGTGATATTCAAAAGCGATGCAGAGAGCAAGGCTTGCCTTGGGAGATTGCCAAAGCGTTCGATAAATCAGCCGCTCTCTCACCTGAATTTATTTCGTTGGAGAACCTTGAGGGAGGTATAGAGAATTTGAATTTCGAGCTATCCATAGATGGCCAGATTCGACAAAGCGCCAATACCTCGCAGATGATTTATAGTGTAGACGAAATTATCGCCTATGTTTCGAGGTTTATGACCCTTAAGATTGGAGATTTGATCTACACTGGAACCCCTGTGGGGGTTGGTGCCGTGAGCATAGGTAACCATCTCCAAGCGAGCCTAGAGGGCAAAAAACTGTTAGATTTTGAAATTAAATAAAACGATAAACATATGCTACTACACCAGCAACTAAAACACTATAATGTGATTCTGGGCTCTAACTCGCCTCGTCGACGCGAGTTACTAGAGACCGCAGACATTGAATTTACGGTTAGCGAACCCTATGAGGTGGACGAGAAATTCTCTTTCTCGACTCATTATATGAGCATCGAACAAGTGCCAGAGGGTTTGTCTTTGAGCAAATCAAACGGCTACCCGAAGGAGTTAGGTCCCAAAGATATACTAATCACTGCCGATACAATGATCTTCTGTAATGGCGAATTTGTCGGTAAACCAGCCCCAGGAAGAGCAATAGAGGTTCTTCGACAATTGGGAGGCAAAACCCATACGGTCATTACTGGAGTGACGCTGCGTTCTGTGGAAAAAACTGTAACCTTCAGTGAGAGTACCGAGGTTGTTTGTGATAAATTCTCAGACGAGGAATTGCAGTATTACATCGATAAATATCAACCCTACGATAAAGCTGGAGCTTATGGTATCCAAGAATGGATAGGCTGTGTAGGAATTATTTCTATTCGTGGATCCCATTATAATGTGGTGGGTTTGCCACTTCATAGACTGTATAGTGAACTTAAAAAATTTATAAACCTATGATGAGAATCTTTACCAAATTTCTAGCATCCCTACTATTGTTGGGAGCTACGCACACCGCCCTTGCAGATCAGGGAATGTGGTTGCCGAGCCTAGTTGGAGCTCAGCGTATTAAAGACATGCAAAAGAAAGGCTTGAAGCTAACAGCTGCCGAGCTTTATGATATTAATAATGCCTCACTAAAGGATGCCATTGTGCGCTTTGGTGGCGGCTGTACAGGTGAATTGATCTCAGATCAGGGGCTGTTGATCACCAACCATCACTGTGGTTATGGCCAAATTCAATCACACTCTTCAGTTGAAAACGACTACCTCACAGATGGCTTTGTGGCTCGCAATCGCTCTGAGGAACTCTCTAATCCAGGACTTCAGGTGCATTTCCTTCAGCGCATGGAAGATGTTACATCTCAAGTGCTTGATGGAGTAAAGCCCGATATGAGCAAAACAGAAAAAGACGCTTTGATTAAAAAAAATAGCGAGAAGTTAGTAAAGAAAAACAGTGATGAGAAACTAGCTATTTCTGTTGATGTTGAGCCTTTGTTTTATGGTAATCAGTACTACATGTTCGTTTATCAAAGCTACAAAGACGTACGTCTGGTGATGGCTCCTGCCTCGTCGATTGGTAAATTCGGTGGCGATACTGATAACTGGATGTGGCCTCGCCACACGGGTGACTTTTCTATCTTCCGCGTTTATGCAGACAAGGATAACAACCCAGCGACTTTTAGCGAGAGCAACGTGCCTTTCACACCCAAGAAATCACTAACCATCTCAACTAAAGGCGTTAAGGAAGGTGATTTCACTTTTGTATATGGTTTCCCAGGACGCACTCAGCAGTACCTTCACTCGGCAGCGATTGACTATATCACCGAGTTTGGTAATCCTTTGAAAATCGCGTTGCGTACCAAGCGCCTAGAGATTATGAATGCAGCTCAAGATGCAGATGTGGCGGTGCGTATTAAATATGCAGCTAAGAATGCTTCTGTGTCGAATGCGTGGAAAAAATGGCAAGGTGAGCTCCTTGGTCTAAAGCGCCTAGAGACAGCAGATAAAAAACGTGAGCTAGAAAAGGGTTTCGAGAAATGGGCGGCAGATAAGCCTGAATTTAGCGGAATTACAACTAAGCTAGCCGAGCTATACAGCCAGTTGCAACCCTATGCCTATGCCCTTGACCATTATATGGAGGCTGCACGCACCGTAGAGTTAGTTTCTTTTGCGGGGCGTCACATCAAAGAAGATGCTAAGGTGAATTATCAGTCTTTCTATAAAAACTATGTACACACTATTGACAGCACTACAGCAGTCTATTTGCTAGGCAAGTTCCTTAGTGGCGTGCCTTCAAACCTAGCTCCCGAAGGAGTGAGTGGTGATGCTCAGGAGATAGTGGCAGATATGTTTGAAAACTCTGTTTTTGTGGATAGCTCAAAACTCAAAGTTGCCACTCGTGAACAGATCGTATCTGATCCAGCCTTGCAACTCTCTAAGGCGATCTCTGGCGGACTGTCGAAGGTGATGAAAAAATATGCACAGATCAATAGTGAGATCACAGAACTCTACAGCACCTATATGAGAGGCCTGATGGAGTATCGTCCTGACTACCCTTATTTCCCAGATGCAAACTCAACTCTGCGTATTGCCTATGGTCAGGTGGGTGGATATGTACCTCGTGATGCAGTCTACTATACCCCAGTTTCAACTCTTAAAGGGGTGATGCAGAAGGACAATCCAGAGATTTATGACTACGATGTGCCCGAAAAACTGCGCGAGATTTATCGCAAAGGTGATTTCGGACCTTATGCAACCGAGGGAGGTGAGGTTCCAGTGGCTTTCATCGCTACAAACCACACTAGTGGTGGCAATTCAGGTAGCCCTGTACTCAATGCCAATGGTGAGTTAATTGGTGTGAATTTCGACCGTGTGTGGGAAGGAACGATGAGCGATTTGGAGTTCGATCCAGTTGTATGTCGCAATATCTCGCTGGACATACGCTATGTCCTATTTATCATGGATAAACTCTATGGAGCAGGGTATCTTCTCGAGGAGATGAAGTTTGCTAACTAATTTTTAGCATGATTTTATAAAGCGGAGGTTCTAACTTGATTAGAGCCTCCGCTTTTTGTATATATCTTTGCACTCTCAGGGCGTTACACCACATCCTGCACTATGGGTAGAGAAATATTATTCGTAAATATAGACGGGCGCACCGCCCCCCCCATTCGGGGTGACAGTCTTTATCTAAAAGGTAAGTCTGCACAATAAACTCCGTGCGGCGAGCTCTGAAAAGTCAAATAATCACTATGAGTGCAGCTATATCTTCAAATGGATTTGAGCAAGTATTGTTAGCTAGATTATTGCAGCTCCAGCTCGTATCATGTGCTTGAGCTAGTACAAAAAAATAACCCTTCACCACAGAGGCGAAGGGTTATTTTTATCTTTATTCTAATTAAAGAATTATTTACGAGCACGTTGGCGTTCTTCAGCTTGCTTTTGCATCTGCTCTAGACGCTCAGCCCACTTAGATTTCTTCTGAGGCTTTGCGGCTTTCTTAGCAGAGTTAGCGCGCATACGAGCATGAAGCTTCTCGTCGCTTACTGCCAAACGGAATGCGTAGGTCTGACCAAGAGTGATGATGTTCGATAGTAAGTAGTAGTATGAAAGTCCTGAAGCGCTATCGTTAAACCACAACAGTAGCATAACTGGCATCAAATAGAGCATCATAAAACGCATACCCTTCATTTGGTCTTGACCGCCCATTGATGCCTGCTGGCTCATGTTTAGTTTGGTGGTAAAGAACATCGAAACTGCCATCAGCAGAGCGAACAACGAAACGTGGTCACCGTAGAATGGTAGTGAGAATCCATCAGGGAAGTTCCAAATGCTATCATAGCTAGATAGGTCGTTTGCCCATAGGAAAGACTGTCCGCGTAGCTCAATCGAGCTAGGGAAGAATCTAAACATCGCAATCAAGATAGGGAACTGAATCAACATCGGAAGACATCCACCCATAGGGCTAGCACCCGCTGAACGATACAATGCCATCATTGCTTGTTGCTTCTTCATTGCATCCTCACGCTTAGGGAACTTAGCGTTGATTGCATTGATCTCAGGCTTAAGCAGACGCATTTTTGCGCTACTCAAATATGACTTGTAGGTCAGCGGCGAGATCAAGAGCTTGATGAAGATAGTAAGCAGAAGGATGATAAGTCCGTAGCTAGTGATAAATCCACCCAAGAAATCAAAAGTAGGGATCACAATAAAGCGGTTAACCCAACCAATGATACCCCAACCCAGTGGCACTAGATCTTGAAGTTCAAGGTCTGTGTCTTTGCTTACGCTCTTTAGGGTTGAATATTTGTTAGGGCCAAAATAGAAATTAAAGCCATAAGAAGACGTAGTCGGTGTGTAAGGCAATAGGAACGATGCTCCGAAGTCTTTCACCTTGCCAGTGTTTGGCGCAAAAGTTTTAAAGCCTACGTTAGCACCCGAGAAGTTATCTTTGGCGATAATGATAGAGCTAAAGAACTGTTGTTTGAAAGCAACCCATTGAACTTTTGTTGTTAGTTCCTCAGTTTGCTCTTCGCTTGACATTGTGAGTTCTTCAGTGTCGTCCTCGCCTGGGAACTTATAAGCAACCGTGGTGTAGTTGTTCTCGTTCTTAAAACCTTTTTCTTGCTGAGGAGTAACCATGCTCCATTCCATTGCAAGGTCGCTTTGGTTGCTAACAATTGTATTGCGGAAGTTCGATAGATTAACATCGAAGTCAATCATATAACCGCTGCTTGGAATGTTGTAGCTGTACTCCAAATAAGAAACAGAGTCGCTGTAAAGGCGGTAGCTGATGCTTGTTGGTGTGCTCTCTCCAAGTTTGAAATAGCAATCGGCAGTGTTAATCTTTGAAGGAGTGTAGAACTCCATGCCAAAGCGTGAGCTTGAGCTCTCGAAAAGAACTAGAGGGTCTGTTCCATTCTCATCATTACCATTATTATATAGGCGCTTGTAGTCTTTTAGTTCGACCGACGCAACACGTCCTCCAAGGTTTGAGAAAGTGATCTTCATCACATCGTTCTCCAAAGTAGTGAACTCTTCTGTCCCCTGATGCGCCAAGCCCAACATCGTTGAATCTTGTAGTTTTTGCTCCTGTGGGGTCTGTATTTGAGCTTCTCCTAGTTTTGCGGCAGCAGCTAGCTCCGGGTTAGCTTTCTCCCACTCCATCTGGATAGAGTCTTTGCGCACTTGCTCTAGGCGAGCAGCCTCTTGTTGTTTTTTGATTTGGTTTGAGTTATACCAACTAAAACCGAAAAGTATTGCACCTATTAATAATAGTGCAACAACCGTGTTCTTATTCATATTATCAGTTTGTTTGCTCTTTTTTTTACTTAAAAATGTGTGTGGTTATTATTTGTTGTCGCGATATTTTAGCGCCGCCCCAACGAATGCTACAAACAGAGGGTGAGGCTTCGCTACCGTACTCTTATATTCAGGGTGGTATTGAACTCCCACAAACCATGGGTGGCTTGGCAACTCAACTACCTCTACCAAGTTTGTTGCTGGGTTAACTCCAGCAGCAGCCATACCAGCATCCTCGAATCTCTCACGATACTCGCTATTGAACTCATAACGGTGACGGTGACGCTCAGAGATAGCGGTTGTACCGTATGCTTCGGCAGTGCGAGAGCCTTCCATAAGTTGGCAATCATAGGCGCCAAGGCGCATAGTACCTCCTTTTTCTGTTACCCCCTTTTGGCTTTCCATAATATCGATTACCGGATCAGGAGTGTAGCCACTCTCGGCAGTGTTAGCCTCCGCGAGTCCAAGCACATTGCGAGCAAACTCAATTACCGCACACTGCATACCAAGGCAGATTCCCAAGAAAGGAACGCCATTCTCTCGTGCATAGCGCACAGCCTCGATCTTACCATCCAAACCACGGTGGCCAAAGCCAGGAGCAACCAAAATTGCACTCTGCCCTCCAAGGAGTTCCTCGACGCTCTGTGGGTTAACTTTCTCTGAATTCACGTAGTTAAGACGAACCTTAACGTTGTTCTCAGCTCCAGCATGGATAAACGATTCTGCGATAGATTTATAAGCATCGGGAAGTTCTGTGTATTTTCCAACCAAGGCGATGTTAATCTCGCTGTGTGGGTTTTTCACTTTATCAACAAACTCGCGCCATTTTTCCAAATCTACCGGACGTTCCGCATCTAAGCCTAGTTTGCGAAGAGTCACAGAATCTAAGTTCTGGTTCAACATCTTCAATGGAACCTCATAGATCGTTGGAACGTCTATCGACTCTATCACTGCGTCTGCCTCTACATTACAAAATAGAGCCACCTTGCGTTTAAGGTCGGCTGGTAGTTGTTTTTCAGTTCTAAGAACTAGGATGTCTGGCTGCAAGCCATTTTCCAATAGCATTTTAACTGAGTGTTGAGTGGGTTTGGTTTTAAGCTCGCCGCTTGCACTCATAAATGGAATGAGTGTTAGGTGAACAACCATAGTATTACCAAAACCTAGCTCATAGCGAAGCTGGCGTACTGTCTCAATATATGGTAGTGATTCAATGTCACCAACTGTACCACCAATTTCAGTGATTACCACGTCATACTCGCCCTTTTGCCCCAATAGTTGGATAGTGCGTTTAATCTCGTCGGTGATATGAGGGATTACCTGAACAGTCTTGCCAAGAAACTCACCCTTACGCTCTTTGTTGATAACGTTCTGGTAGATGCGCCCTGTGGTCACATTGTTTGCCTGAGAGGTTGCTTGGTTCATAAAACGCTCATAGTGCCCTAGGTCAAGGTCGGTCTCTGCACCATCCTCCGTCACATAACACTCTCCGTGTTCGTAAGGGTTCAGGGTGCCTGGATCGACGTTAATGTAGGGGTCAAGTTTTTGGATCGTAACCCTATAGCCTCTAGCCTGAAGTAGGCGAGCAAGCGATGCTGAAATAATTCCTTTTCCCAATGACGAAGCGACTCCGCCCGTCACAAATATATACTTTGTCTTCATTTATCTGTCTTGTCTTGTGATATAAACTAAATTTTCGCTGATGATGTTCTAAAAAATGTATGATCTATAATTGATACTATGCCTCTATCATTTGAAGTTTTTCCTTGATTTCGGCTATCTCTTGTTTTGCTCTTTGAATTTTTGTTTGAACATCTTTTATTAGCGATTCAGCATTTTTCGAATTTCCGAAGAAACCGATGTTGTTCTCCAAAGTTGCAATCTCGGTCTCAAGGTGGCGCTGCTTGTTCAACAAGTTTTTACGCTCCGATGACATGCTGCCTTCGCCCATTCCACGCAGTTGTTGTGCGCGATTCCTGAAATTATCAAGGCGACGAGCGCTCTGTCCGCTGCGAACAACATCATAGAGCTTGTCGGTTAGAGCCTTGTATTGTTTTTGGATGCTCTGCTTTTGTTTGATAGGCACAAAACCAATAGCTCCCCAACGATTTTGAATATCTTTAAGAGTATCTAGATTTGCACTTCCCATATCGATGGCCTCTAGTTCGGCGATGATTGCTAGTTTAGCGGCAAGGTTTTCTGCAAATTGAGAGTCAGACTCTTCAAAATGTTTGGTTTTTGCTTCGAAGAATTTGTCACACGCAGCTCTAAAACGCTTCCACACAGAATCAGAATGTTTGCGCGAGGTTGGACCTATGGTTTTCCACTGTTTTTGAAGTGCAATTATCTGGTCGGTAGCCTCTTTCCAATCGCTTACATTCTCGGTGTGTGCTTCAGCCTGAATACACAGGTCTAGCTTTAGTTGGTAGTTGTCTGCGAATTCAGATTTTTGCCCCTCAAAGAACTCACGCTTTGCGTTGAAGAAACTATCGCATGCAGCTCTGAAACGCTCGTAAATTGCTGTATTGTCTTTCTTAGGAGCGAAACCTATACTTTTCCAAACCTTTTGAGTTTCGATAATATCGTTTGATGCTGTATCCCACTGTCCTCGGCCATTGTACTCTCCCTTTGCGATAGCCTCGACTCTCTCACACAGCTCTTCTTTGAGTTGAAGGTTAGAGAGCTGCTCTTGCTTGATTAGGTCGTAGTGCTCTTGGTGGCGTTTGTTGATGTGTGAGCTCGCTTGTTTGAATCTCTCCCAAAGTTGCTCTTTGAACTCTGCCGACACAGGGCCAGTCTCACGCCATGCGGTGTGTAGCTTTTGAAGTTTGTGGAAAGCATTCACAGCCGACACAGCCTCCAATAGAGCCTCCGCCTCTTGGCATAGGGTAGTCTTGAGTTCGAGGTTTTTCTTCAGATCAAGATCTCGAAGCTCTTTGTTGATTTTTATGTAGTTGTAGAAATTCTCAGTGTGGTGGTTGTAAGTCTCCCATAGGTCGCGAACATTACTTGCAGGCACAGCTCCAATCTCTTTCCACTGCGTTTGCAATTCACGGAAAGCGTTGAAAGTGCTTCCCATAGCCTCGCTCGAATTTGTGAGCTCTTTGAGTTTTTCGATGATTTTGAGCTTGGCTGTGAGGTTAGTTTGTTTCTCTTGCTCGCTTTGTGCAAATAGCAACTCACGCTCACGACGATATTGCGAAAGGAGTGCTTTGATTTTCTGCTCTAGCGGACATGGCTCGCTCTTGAATTCTACCTCTGGGTTCTCTTTCTCAAATTCAGCTTTCTGCGCTTCGATTTGAGCGTTTAGATTCTTGTAGAACAGTGTTTTGATCTGATCGACAGAAGCCTTTAGCTTGTCGATAGATTCGTCATTGAGAAGGCTCTCTAGTGTTGCCACTAGTTCCTCTTGGCTCAACTCGCTGTAATCGGGGGTGATTTCTTGAGATGGAGTATCTTGATTATGAGGATTTTCCTCGGGGATCTCGATCTCATCCACTGTTGTTTGTGGCGCCTGTGGGGCTTCTTCCACTGCAACTGGGTTTGTTTCACTAATAGATTCGCTAGCAATCTGTTGCGCTGCGAATTGCTCTTGTTCAAGAGCGGGGGTACCTTTTGTTTCCATTGGGCTTTAGATAAATTAATATATACCCCACAAAGATACGTCTTTTTTGGCGAACGAAAAAAATATATTTTTGCCAGCTAAAAATATTTTGATAACCCTAAAAACTAGAGCCCCCAACCTGTGCAACTAAAGTGAGTTAATGTTGGATCGCAAGCATTCTGTAAACTCTTCAATATCACTTAATTGAGTGTCCCACGAGGTGACAAATCTAACTTCGCATTTTTCGGCGTTCCATTCGTAGAAAAAATAGCTTTGTTGCAGTTTGTCAATCAGCTCTCTGGGGAGTTGAGCAAATATGGCATTAGACTCGACTTTTTGGGTGAATTTGACACACTCAAACTCGCTTAATCTTTGTGCAAGTTCTTGGGTCATGGAGTTTGCTTGTCTGGCGTTAATCAACCATAGATCCTCCTCGAAATAGGGAATAAATTGGCAAGCAAGAAAGCGCATTTTCGAACACAACTGGGCCGATTGTTTGCGGATGTAGCCCAGATTTTTAGATGCTTCTTTATTGAATGAAATCACAGCCTCGCCTATCATCATACCGTTTTTGGTGCCTCCAAGGCTTAGAATATCCACTCCTGCATCAAGAGTTATTTCTTTCATCGAACACCCCAAAGCTGCACACGCATTAGCCAATCGTGCGCCATCCATATGAAGGTACATTCCCTGGGAGTGAACAAGCTCAGCGATCTCTCGCACTTGCTCGATAGTGTAGATTGTGCCCAGTTCGGTGCACTGAGAGATTGATACAACTCGAGGTTGAGAGTGGTGGACTACTCCTTGGCCGACAATACGACTCTTGATTAACTCGGGAGTTAATTTTCCATCCTCTGTGGCTACTTCAAATATTCGAGCGCCAGTCATAAAAGAGGGTGATCCGCACTCGTCCACGCAGATATGTCCAGTTGCGGGAGCGATAATCGCATCGAAAGAGTGGGTTAGTGCTTGCAGCGCAACAGAATTTGCCCCTGTGCCATTAAATACAAAAAACACATCACTCTGCTCTCCAAACTCTTTTTTTAGTAGCCCCATGGCTTTCTCGCTCCAAGGGTCATCACCATAGCCTACGGCGTGATTGATGTTGGCCTCTGCGATGGCTTGCATTATTTTTGGGTGGACAGTGGCGTTGTTGTCACTTGCGAAACTTCTCATTGTGTTGAAATTTATAGTCGTTTTCTACTCAATTCTCTGATTATACCATCTGCCAATCCCACGCGAGGTACAGCGATCTTATCGATTGCGCAAGTTTTGGCTACAGTGGTGAATATTTTCATCGCGGGGATAATCACATCCGCACGATAGGTCTTTAGTTGTAATTCTTCGATACGCTGTTCATAGCTCATCGATTTTAGAGTACGATAGAGATTGCGGATCTCGCTGTAGGATATGGTTTCTCCCTCTTTTTTAGCGAGCATTCTTTGCACTTTATTGATATTTCCCCCCGAGCCGATGATGGTGTGGGGTGAGTATTTGGTTGCTACCTCTTTGAGCCACGCTTTAAAACTATCCATCTCGCTATCTTTTGTAGCCCCTGAGAGCATACGCACTGTTCCAAGGCGGAACGAACGAGAATCAATTTTCCTGCCCTCGCTATACACTACAACCTCAGTGCTACCACCACCAACATCAACATACAGATAAGTTCCCCCAGAGTCCATCACTCTTTCAAGTCCGCCTGCGGCGAAGATGGTGTCGGCTTCCAGTTGCCCCGAGATAATGTCGATCGATACTCCAGTGACTCTGTAGATTTCCTGCACGACATCCCCACCGTTGATTGCCTCTCGCATAGCTGAGGTGGCGCAAGCGCGGTAGTCGCTAACACCAAAAGATTTCATCGTATAGGAAAAGCCAACCATCGCATTGCGCAATCGCTCGCGTTTTTCAGGGGTAATACCCCCAAGTGTAAAAACATCTTCACCCAGACGTATGGGTACTCTTAGGAAGGCCACACGTTTGAATTTTTTGTCGCTCCCTCTCTCTCCATCTACCTCACAAATCACCAAACGGATGGCATTAGAGCCGATATCTATTGCTGCAATTAGTTCGCTTTTCATCATGGCGATAGCTTATTTAAATAATTTGAATAGAGCCAATTGGGAGCGCACTTCTTTGCCCCCTTCTTTTATTTTGACGTATTTGTTTTCTGCAAATTTCTTTAGATTACGAGCCTTGACATTGTCTGACCACTGAATCAGGAAATATTCTTTTAGTTGCTTGCGAATCGAAGCATCAAGAATGGGTGTGCCAACCTCAACACGGCGGTTGAGATTACGGGTCATTGGGTCGGCACTCATAATAAAGGTTTGATCTTTACCCCCGTCACAGAATATCAGCAGTCGTGCGTGTTCAAGGTAGCTATCGACAATGCTGATAATGCGGATATTTTCACTCACTCCCTCGACT
>CAYJLL010000013.1:0-16666 GCA_964370955.1 uncultured Rikenellaceae bacterium
AAGCGATAGCAGCAAGACCAATAGTCATATTGTTACGAGGAGTGTAGCTAACGCCGTAGTTACCAGCAGTTAGAGTATTCGCACTGTTCGCGAAGTTAAATACACCAGGAGTAATCAAACCACCATTTGTTGATTTTGAATACCAAGTAGATGCAGTGTTACCATAGATCTCAGACATAACGCGTACGTCAAGATTTAGGCGATCATCAACAAATGAATCACCGTAGTGAATCTGAGCAAGACCATCGAATGAACCTGAAGTAGTACCTGAGATACCATAGTATCCACCTGCACGGTTTACACCTTGACCATAGTTTGTTTCTTCACGGTTAGTCTGATAAGTATTGAAACTTGCAGAAACCGATGCGTCTAGATAGTCAGTGAATGTAAAGTTAACACCAAGTTTAGCAATGATAGACTGCTCTTGCTGAGTGATAAAGTTGTCTGCAGCCTCATTCAACCAGCTCTGAGCATAGCCCATACCAACTAATGAAGTATTACGAGTGTAGTCATCATAGTTAATGTAGTTATCTGCTACCCAATGAAGGTCTGTATTACGGTTGATAGCATACGCAGTCTGCATAATAGATGACCAAGTGTGATTCCAAGGGCTGGTACGGTGTGGGTTAGCAGCTTTAGAGTTAGAGTAAAGAACGTTTGCAGTAATAGAAACGATGTCATTTACTTTACCAGTAGTTGTGAAGTTCAAGTTGTGACGAGTGAAACCATTGTTTGGCAACTGTCCTTTAGCATCGGTATAAGAATGAGCCATACGGTAGGTTACATTGTCTGTACCACCAGTAAGTGCAATGTTAGCATTGTCATAGCTTCCGTTTTGGAAAAGCGCTTTGTAAGCATCTTCCTGAGCTACATAAGCCTCTGAACCAACGCTAGTTCCTTTGTAGTACTGTTGTACCATGCGACCATCAAGTGGACCACCATAAGAATATGGATCGTAGCCTGTTGCATAAGATTCAGCAGCATCAATAAATCCACCTTGGTATCCGTTAGTTGGATCACCCATACCGAATTCATTTTGAAGGTCGATTGGACCTTTGTACATTTGCTGGAACTCATGAGTGTAAGAAACCTCAATTCCTAGACCCTTACGAGCTTTACCACGCTTGGTAGTGATCACGATAGCACCATTGGCACCACGAGAACCATAAAGAGAAGTCGCAGCAGCACCTTTAAGAACTGTCTGAGACTCGATGTCATTAGGGTTGATGTTCTTTAGCTGGTCACCCCACATAGTACCTGTGTTACGGTGAGCTTCGCCTTGAGCACCCTGAAGAACGATACCGTCTACAACGAAGATAGGCTGGTTGTTCTTAGTTAGTGATTTCGCACCACGGATAACGATAGATGGAGTAGAAGTCACACCAGCAGATGATGCTGAGTTGATCTGCACACCAGCAACCTTACCTTGAAGGGCGTTGATTGGGTTCACTTGGTTTGTACGAGCAAGGTCCTCACCATCTACAGTAGTAGTAGCGTAACCCATCGCGCGGTTTTGCTTACGGATACCAAGTGCGGTTACAACAGCCTCTTCTGCAACAAGTGCATCTGGAGCCATTACAACGTCTACTTTAGTACGACCGTTTACAGCAACAACTTGGGTTTTCATACCCATTTGACGGAATTCCAACGAACCATTTGATGGTACATTGTTCAATACATAACTACCATCGGCCGATGTTCCTGTACCATTACTAGTACCTGCGATGATGACAGTTACGCCTGGCAGGGGTAGACCATCTTCCGAGCTGGTCACCACACCTGTTACCTTTACATTTTGTGCCAATGCGATATTAGCAGCAAAACAGAAAAGCAACAATGCTAAAAGTCTAAATTTCTTCATACGAAAAGTGTTTAGTTTAAATTATTATTTGTTTGACATTTGTGTTTTGTGTTTCCTCTTTCTAAAGATTCATCCAGAGATTGTTGCTTCTGGACTCGTTATGGCTTTAGAGTTCAACTCATCAATATTGGGATTATCAAGTTTTGCTTAGTTTTCCTTATGCATTTTTGACCCCTAGGTCTCAAATGGCTAAAACAGCTCAACTATCCAAAGTCCACAATCTCGTGAGAATCACTACATTTGAGTCTTTTCGGAACTTACGGCTTTATTCTCACGGAGCTATCCGAGACTATCCAAAGCCATAATGAAACCCTCATTCAACCGCCCCTTTCGCATCTCAAAAGAATCATCACTCCACACTTAGCTAACACAAATGTATGCGAAATATCCTTAATGAGCAAAATTATTTAACATTTTTTTTACTTTTTTTTCACAAATTGCAGATCAATTCAAAATACACGTATCTTTTTTAAAAATTTTCATTATTAGCTTTTCTAATTTTCAATTATTGCCCTCACAAAACTATAGGCTCTACAAACAGCTTGAATTTCAAGTCTTTCAGCAGGGGAGTGCACACCACGCATAGTTGGCCCTATGGAAATCGCATCCATACCTTCGAACTTTTCTATAATCAACCCACACTCCAAGCCTGCGTGTATGGACTTGATTTTGGGTGATTCAGAAAATATTTTCTTATATACAGACTCCGCTTTCGACAAAATAGCCGAATTCCTATCAACAGCCCATCCTGGGTAGCCGTCACTATGCATCACATGAAAATCAAACACACTCATAATCAAAGCAATAGTCCGCGCAATGGAGCGTTTCGATGCCTCATGAGAGCTTCTCTGCGAGGTCACTATTTCCAAGATACCTTTTGCATCGATTTTAATGCTCGCAAGGTTGGTCGAGGTCTCTACCATACCGCTCATCACGCGGCTCATATCTTGCACTCCGTGAGGCAAACTCTGGAGCAAACCGAGTATCCTCTTTGTATCAACAAGGGTGATAGATTCGCCTGAAAAATCGCCCATAGCGCTGCTAGTTATTGAGAGATGAGGTTCAACATCTCCATAGAGTTGCTGAAGATCAGTAAAGGTCTTAGAAACTTGTTTTTCGATCTGAGGGAGTTGATCTTGCTGCACCACCACAAGCGCTCTTGCCTCACGAGCAATGGCATTACGCAGATTGCCACCCGATATTTCCACCAAGCGCATCTGAGTATCTATCGCAGCACACTCGCTCAACACCCAAGCGAGTATCTTAACTGCCGAACCGCGTCCTTTGTTGATATCATCGCCAGAGTGGCCTCCACAGAGCCCCGAGATGTTTATCTCTAGCGCGCTCATATCAGAAACGGTTTCTTTTGCGGGGGTTATTTGACCATAAGTATCTACCCCGCCAGCACAACCAATATAGATTTCACCATCATCCTCCGAATCGAGGTTAATCAAATGGCGTCCTTTGACAATAGTTGGGTCGAGCTCCATTGCGCCACTGAGCCCTTGCTCCTCGTCGACCGTAAAAAGAGCCTCAAGCGGAGGGCAGCTAAGGCCATCTTCTTTGAGAAGCGCCAAAGAGAGTGCCATTCCAATGCCACAGTCTGCGCCAAGAGTCGTACCTTTTGCCTTGACCCAACCATCTTCGATGTAGGCTTGAATGGGGTCTTCGAAGAAGTCGTGTTGGATGTGCGCATCTTTCTCGCACACCATATCCATATGGCTCTGAAGAACCATTCCCACTTCATTTTCTCGTCCTTCGCTCGGGGCACGCTGAATTACCACATTGCCTTTTTCATCGACTCTTGAGGTGAGATTGTGTTCTTTGGCAAAGTCCAGTAAATATGCTCTGATGTGCTGTTCGTGTTTTGAGGGACGAGGTATTTTTAATATGTTTTCAAATTCCGCCCACACTGGCGCAGGTTCTAGTCCTGCGAAAATACTTTTTTTGTTTTCCATTATATTTAGTTTTTTTAGGATTCTTTTGAGGGAAGCAATAAGCTTGCATGAAATTTTTAAAATACACAAAATTAAAGCTTCCTTAAGCTATCAAAGTTAGCTAAAAAAACTAACTTTGCAAAAAAGACCATAAAATGAAAAGACCTAAAATTGGCAACGGATACGACGTTCATGCCCTTACCGAAGGTGAATTTATCACCCTGTGTGGAATTAAAATTAAACATAATAAAGAGCTCGTGGCTCACTCAGACGGCGACGTTGCCGCGCACGCTTTGTGCGACGCGATTCTCGGAGCCTTAGCTCTAGGGGATATAGGCAAGCATTTCCCCGATAATGATCAGTCATTCAAGGGGATAGACAGCATGATATTGCTAGAGAAGTGCAATAATCTAGCTCTAAAAAAAGGTTACGAAATAGGAAATCTCGATATTACAATTGCAGCACAAGCGCCAAAGCTTCGCCCTCACATAGAGCTTATGCGAGAGAGACTAGCGAGCTGTCTGAAGCTAAACATAGAAAGCGTTTCGGTAAAGGCAACCACCACCGAGAGGCTTGGTTTTGTTGGCAAGGAGGAAGGCATCGCAGCTTATGCTAGCGTGATTCTCTTCGCTGTGGAATAAACCACTTAATTTAATATAGTAGATAAGGTTCGCGGGTATTGCGGAAACTCGACACATCTTCTAACCAGATAGGCACAACAGCCTCTAGGCCACCGCCTTGGAAAGCCTTGCGCATGCGAGAGCTACCCGACACTTTATCGAACATCGAGATGCGATCTGCAGCAGCCAAAGCAAAAAGATCTTTACCATACATATCTTTAACCTCCTCCATAAAGTAGTAGACAAGAAGAGTCAGGGGAGCGATGCGAAGGTTGGTGATGTGGACTTGAACACCGTGAAGAGTTTTACCCTTGCCGCTACCATAGTAAGGGCGTATGTGAGCAGGACGGAAAGTAACCCCTGCAATATTGCGTGCATTCAGGCGGTCGGCTAGCTTTTCAGCATCAGTGATCCATGTTGCAGCAAAAAATTCAAACGGAAGGGTGTACCCCACGCCGATATTTAGGTTTTGAAGCTCACCAGCAACGCCAGTAATCGGCTAGTAAATCGAACTTTTCGCTTGTGGGATGTGAGGCGAGGTGGCAACCCAGCTAAGAGCTGTGTCCTCCCATAGCATATCACGATTCCAACCCTCCATTGGAATGACAGTCAATTTGCACTGAACGCCCCCCTTTAGCATTTTTTCGCCATTATACAGACGAGCCAACTCGCCAATAGTAAGACCGTGAATATAGGGCACGGGATACTTACTAACGAAACTCGAAAAGCCAGGTTCAACCAAGATCCCCTCGATCTTTTCGCCCCCAAGAGGATTAGGCCTATCCAACACCACGAACTCTTTGCCGTTCTCAGCCGCCGCCTCCATTGCAAGTCCTAGAGTGGAGATAAACGTATAACTACGAGAACCTATATCCTGAATATCAAACATCAGAACATCCACATCTTTCAGCATCTCGGCCTTTGGCTTGTAGCCATTACCATAGAGCGAATAGACCATAGCACCACTTCGTGGGTCTCTCACATTCTCAACCTTCACTCCAGCCTCCACATCACCTCTCACGCCATGTTCGGGCGCAAAAAGTGCGGTGAGACTTACTCCTGCGGCCTTTGCCTCGGGGCTTGAGAGAATATCGATGGTCGAACGAAGCTCGCTGTCCACTCCCGTAGGGTTGGTAATGAGCCCCACACGCTTTCCTGCTATTTGGGCAAAATTATCTTCTCTGAGAACATCGATTCCTAGTTTGACTTGCGCCTGAGTGGTCACAAAAAAAGCGAGACTTATCGTTAATGCTATGATATATTTTAGGTTTGATTTCATCGTTATAATTTTCTTAATGCTTATCGTTAATTTCAACTATTAATTCTCGTGCGGTTTGCTCGTCAATTTTTATCTGTTCGACCAGGCTCGCAACGCTCTCAAAGTGCAATTCATCACGCAATTTCACTAGCAAGCTAAGTCCTATTGTCTGCCCGTAGAGATCGCCAGCAAAATCCAGAATATAAACCTCTATGCTTAAAGTTTTCTCCTCACCATGGGCGGAAGTCTCGAGCGAGCTACGATAACCAACATTGACCAAGGCCCAATATTGCGACAAATCGCCCAACATACGCCCCAAATACACCCCCGTGGGCACTGAAACATCGCTGCTAGGTCTCAAATTTGCAGTAGGAAAACCCAACTGTCGACCCAGAGCTCGACCATGAATCACCTCTGATTTGAGTATTAAATCTAAAAAAATTGAGTTCATAATTGGCAAAGATAAGAAAAAATCGTACCTTAGCATCATTAATTGTCAAAACTTTAGTGTAAAGCTAGAATCAAAAAATCCGTGAAAGAAACCAAACACAAAATGTTTTATTCTATGGGTGAGGTCTGCGAGATATTCGACCTCCCCGCCTCGACTATTCGCTTTTGGGAAGGCAAATTCAGCGAACTACGCCCTCGTAAAAACGCTAAAGGCAATCGACAATTCACAAAAAAAGATATTGACACTCTGAAAGTTATCCACAATCTTATCAAAGAGCGCGGGATGACTATTGAGGGTGCGAAGGCTGCACTAAAAGCCCAAATAAAAAGCCTCAAGCAGGATGTGGCGACAGTCGATCTTCTGTTGAAAGTCAGAGCCTCGCTTGAGAGTCTGCTTGCTGAGATAGAAAGCAGCCAAGAAAAAGAGGAAGACCAGCAACGCACAGTTATCATCCAGCAAGACGGCGATGCCCTTCAAGAAGAACTAGCGCAAGCGGAGGTGGCGCAAGAGGAAGAGCTAAACAAGGAGGCCGCGCCCAAAAAGGCAAGCCTCGTTCAACACGAACTGTTCAATCTGGACGAATTTACAGTTCCCGACCCTTACGCATAGACGCCCCCACATCTAATCTCACACTAGAAACAGCAGCTTCATTAGAGAATTCAAGAAAATGCCATCAATCAAAGACATCATAACTCTCATCGAGGATTTTGCACCACTAGAATTGGCGCTAGGATGGGACAATTGCGGAGTGCAGGTGAGCGCAGACTCTCTAGAACAGCAAATAAGCTCGGCTGTTGTTGCGCTTGATCCCACGATGGAAGTTCTCAACAAAGCAATCGAAATGGGCTCGAAGCTCATTATCACCCACCACCCTCTGACCATCAGTGGCACCCGAAATATCACCCCCCAAAGCGAACTTGGCAGAATAATTATCAAAGCAATTCGCGAAGGTATCACAATATATAGCAGTCATACTGCGTTTGATATTACAAGCGGTGGTATAAACGATACTCTCGCCCAAATGCTGGAGATCGAGAATTGTGAACCACTCTGCGAAGATGGACTGGGACGCATAGGAACACTCAAACAACCTACAACGAGCCAAGAGCTAGCTCAAAGGCTCAAAAGCACATTTTCTTTGCCTTCAATTCGCACCAACGCCCACGGGGATGAGAACATTTCTAGAATTGCTCTTTGTGGAGGATCGGGGGGAAGTTTGATAGATCAGGCCAAGCAAAACAACGCAGATTGCTACCTATGTGGTGATTTAAAATACCACGCTTTCGACCAAGAGGATGGGCTAATACTCTTTGACATAGGGCATTTCGAGTCGGAAAACCACTTTTTGAAGGTAATTAGTGATATTATATCAGAAAAATTTACTACCTTTGCACTTTACAACATAAACTCTTCTTACACAAGATACTTTTAAAACATGGCAACTAAGACAGATATCTCTGGGGCAAACGAACTGACAACAGAACAGAAAATCGAAGCACTATACAACCTACAATTGGTTGATAGTGAGATTGATCAGATTAATCTTATCAAAGGACAACTACCTCTTGAGGTGGCGGATCTTGACGATGAGGTAGCCAAGTTTAACACCCGCATTGAAACCATTCAAGGCGAGATTGAGCAAATCAATCAAAGTAGCAAAAACTCGAAAGAAGAGATCGAGAAAGCTAAAGCTCTAATCGAGCGCTACAGCGAGCAACAAAAAGAAGTTCGCAACAACCGCGAGTACGAATCTCTAAGCAAAGAGCTTGAATACCAAGCCCTTGAGATCGAACTAGCAGAGAAACACATCAAAGAATTCTCAGCCGAGCTAAGAGCTAAGAAAAAGCAAATCGAGGAGATTAAAGTTCTTCTTGAGGAGCGCAAACTTGACCTAGAGGCTAAGAGAACTGAACTTGCAAATATCGAGGCATCAACTGCTGAGCAACTCGAGGAACTGAGCGCTAAGAGCGAGGCTATCGCCAACACAATCGAGGAGCGTATCTTCAATGCCTACAAGCGTATTCGCTCGAATGTTCGCAACGGCTTGGCTGTTGTGACTGTTCAAAGAGATGCGTGTGGCGGATGTTTCAACCGTATCCCACCTCAGCGACAACTTGACATACAGATGAACAAACGAGTTATCGTTTGTGAGTACTGTGGCCGAGTTTTGGTTCCGAACATGGATCTATAACTGACAGTTTGGCAGCCAATAACAATTGGCACAACCATTGCAGTATAGATTTTCAGAGACTAGAAATAGAAACTTAAATACTACATTAAATTTATTCATAATATTGATTAGAATTCTACTTTAACCCAACAATCCGAAAAAGGACAGAGCACGACAGAGCACGCAGAGTGCAAGTTTCAAAAAACTCATCATGAAGTTTAAGAAATCTGCAAACCAAGGGAAGTAATAATTTACTTTTTCCCCAAGCTATGCTTTTTGGATAGAAAACAAAGTAAAACCTAAAAATCAATATCATGAAAAAGACAGCTTTTAAGGATTCAGATCTTATCAGTCTTTATCTCGAAAAATCCAACCAACAAGCTATCAACACCTTGCTTGAGCGCCACCGCTCACGTGTGTATGGCTATATCCTAACTATGGTCAAAGACCCAGCAACAACCGAGGATATCACCCAGGAAAGTATCCTTAAGGCAGTTGCATATATTGACCGTGGAAAATACCAAGAAAACGGCAAATTCCTATCGTGGTTATTGCGTATTGCACACAACATGGTGGTCGATTATTTCCGCTCGAAAAAGGTTGTTACCATTACCAACGACGATGTTGGATTTGATATCCTCTCGCACGCAGGTATGAGCAGTCCGAATATCGAGAACGAGATTATCTCTATTCAAGTCGCAGACCAAGTCCACAAACTAGTGGGTATGCTACCTGTGGAACAACGTGAGGTGGTCGAATTACGCCACTTTAAAGACCTTAGTTTCAAGGAAATAGCCGAAGAAACAGGGGTGAGCATCAACACAGCTCTTGGTCGTATGCGCTATGCACTGATTAATATGCGCAAGATCATCGACGACAAGCAACTCTCTTTGGTCTAAAGGGTTAATAAGTCAATTTTTCAAGCAGCAGGGTTTCCTTATATGGAAACCCTGCTGCTTTTGCATGTAGCCGAAAATAATTGTGTATCTTTGCAGGCAAGAAAATCTAAAAAAGGACATGTCAAACCCCTCAACACACAACAAACTATTCAATCGCAATTTCCTATTGGTTGGCCTCGCTGCATTTATGCTCTCAACGGCATTCTATATGCTTATGCCCATCATTGCGCAATACACTATTGACACCTTCCACACCTCTGCCACTATAGCAGGCGTAGTGGTTTCGGCCTATATTATTTCCTCGCTTCTGATGCGCCCCTTCTCGGGCTACATAACGGATCGTTTCCCCCGAAGAGGAGTATACATTCTGTCGTATTCGGTGTTTGTAGTTCTGGTATATGGCTATTTGGCTGCCACTAGTGTTTTGCTGCTAATCTCCCTGAGAATACTCCTTGGGGGCACCTTTTCGGTGGTAACTACCGCAGGAAATACTCTAGCTATCGACCACATGCCTCCCGCAAGACGTGGCGAAGGGATAGGATATTTTGGTGCTTTCACGGTACTCTCTATGGCCATTGGACCTATGATTGGTCTTCACCTGATAGAGAATTACTCGTATGATGCAGTTTTTCTAGCCGCAGGCACCATCTCACTACTGGGCGCACTAGCCACTACGGGAGTTCAAAACATCCACCACCCCATTAAAGAAACCACTCCTCTGTCTTGGGATAGATTCTTCTTGAAGTGCGCTTGGATAATCGCCTTGGTGATGATGTTGTTGAGTTTCCCTTATGGAGTTATGATGGTCTACATGCCGCTATATATTAGTGAAACAGGCCTTGACTTGATTCCGGCTAACTATTTTCTCTACTTCGCCCTCGGGGTGATAGCCGCACGTGTGGCATCGGGTCGCCTGCTCAACCGTGGACTCCAGACAAAGGTATTGACCATTGGTATGGCAGGCATCGCAGCTGGCATCCTTATATTTACTCTCCTTCTAACGCCAGCAACTTTTGTTGTAAGCTCAGTGATAATGGGTTTGAGCTATGGGGCGCTAATGCCAGCCGTTCAGAGCATGATAATCAACCTTGCGCCTCACTCTCGCCGAGGTACAGCTAACTCGACCTACCTCATCGCCCTGGATATGGGTTCGGGTATAGGAATGCTTTGTGGAGGAGCGATTGCTCAGGCCACTAGTTTCACATCGTTGTTCTTTTATTGTGCGGTGATGGTGGTGCTTTGCTTTATAGTTTTGTTGCCTTTTGTGATAAAAAGTTACCCAAAACTATTGGAAAAATACGGACAAAATTCATAACTTTGTAAGATATCATTAAAATTATAACAACACACACAAGAAAAATGAAAACTACAGCATTCACTCAGTTTCATATAGATAATGGAGCCAAGATGGTTCCTTTCGCAGGCTTTAATATGCCTGTGGAGTTTGCAGGCCTTAGCCACGAACACGCAACTGTTCGCCAGAAGGCAGGCGTATTTGACGTTAGCCACATGGGCGAGATTTGGGTTAAAGGCCCTAACGCTTTGGCTTTCCTGCAGAGAGTCACTACAAATAATGTCGCCGCGCTCTATGATGGAAAGGTGCAATACTCTGCCTTTCCTAATGGCAAAGGCGGTATCGTGGATGACCTTTTGGTGTACCGCATCGATGAACTAACTTATCTTTTGGTAGTGAACGCTTCGAATATCGAGAAAGACTATGCTCACCTTGCATCTATCGCACCCGAGTTTGGAATCACCCCAGGAGTTGAGCTATACAACGCATCGGACGAGATTGCTCAACTTGCTGTTCAAGGCCCGTTGGCTATGAAAATCGTTCAAGAGATTTGCGACGAGCCTGTGGAGGATATGGAATACTACACCTTCCGTAAGTGCACTATCGCTGGCATACCTCAGGCTATTCTCTCGATCACAGGCTACACTGGCGCTGGCGGTTGCGAGATCTACATCGCAAACGAAGATGCTCCTAAACTATGGGCTGCTCTTTGGGCTGCGGGCGAAAAATATGGTATGGAAAATATTGGCCTTGGAGCTCGTGACACCCTGCGCCTAGAAATGGGTTTCTGCCTATATGGCAACGATCTGGACGATAATCGTTCTACCATAGAGGCTGGCCTTGGATGGATTACTAAATTTGTTGATGGCAAAGACTTTATTGATCGTGAGCTATTCGAGAAACAAAAAGCCGAAGGCACAGCTCAGCGCTTGGTTGGTTTTGAGATGGTCGATCGTGGTATCGCACGCCATGGCTACCCTATTGTTGATGAGTCGGGCAATGTCATCGGTGAGGTTACTAGCGGCACTCAGGCTCCTTCTGTTCAGAAAGCTATTGGTATGGGCTATGTAAACACCGAATATATGTCTGTAGATAGCGAAATTTTCGTTCAAGTGCGCTCACGCTCACTCCGTGCGAAGGTTGTAAAGATGCCTTTCTACAAGGGCTAGACCTTAGCGAGAAATATACTAAAAAACGGGGAGCGACCACTGAAGTGGTCGCACCCCGTTTTAGTTATCTTTGAATGTTTAATAAGTTTGTGCACTCTGTACCCTTGCTAGGCCTTTGCTATGATAGAACAGCTAAATGCACACTGCCAGTGCGGCTCGCACCTACTTGATGACCCCTAGCTCACGGCCTACCTTAGTGAAGGCTGCGATGCAATGGTCAAGATCCTCGCGAGAGTGACCAGAGGAAACCTGCACACGGATGCGCGCCTGTTCCTTAGGAACAACAGGGTAATAGAAACCTGTCACATAAACGCCCTGATCAAATAGTTTAGATGCCATATCTTGCGAGAGTTTAGCATCATAGAGCATTACTGCACAGATAGCAGACTCTGTTGGTTTGATATCAAAACCAGCCGCCTTCATGCCACCGATAAAATGCTCGACGTTCTCCTTGAGCTTAGAGTGCAACTCATCCGACTCTTCTAGCATCTTGAACACCTCGATCGAGGCACCCACAACAGCAGGAGGAATAGAATTTGAGAACAAATATGGACGAGAACGCTGGCGCAGAAGCTCAATAATCTCTTTGCGACCAGTGGTAAATCCACCAACACCGCCACCAAAGGCTTTTCCAAGAGTTCCTGTGATGATGTCCACCTCGCCACGAATATCAAATAGTTCGGTAACGCCACGACCTGTTGCACCCACAACACCTGCTGAGTGACACTCATCGACCATCACCAAGGCATCGTATTTCTCTGCCAAAGCACAAATTTTGTCCATAGGAGCAACATTTCCGTCCATAGAGAATACACCGTCGGTCACAATAATACGGAATCTCTGAGCCTGAGCTAGCTTCAACTGCTCTTCAAGATCCTCCATATCGGCATTAGCATAGCGGTAACGCTTAGCCTTACAAAGACGCACACCGTCAATAATCGAGGCGTGGTTCAAAGAGTCCGAGATAATCGCATCTTCAGCGCCAAAGAGTGGCTCAAACACTCCTCCATTGGCATCAAAACAAGCTGCATAAAGGATGGTGTCTTCTGTACCAAAATACTCTGAAATCGCTTTTTCAAGCTCTTTGTGCATATCCTGAGTACCACAAATAAAGCGCACAGACGACATACCAAAGCCGTGGGTATTCATAGCATTGGTCGCTGCTGAAATCAATCGCGGGTTGTTGGATAGTCCAAGGTAGTTGTTAGCGCAGAAGTTTAGAACATTACTACCCTTCACTGTGATCTGAGCAGCCTGAGCCGAGGTAATTTGACGCTCGCTTTTGTAGAGGCCCGCTTGGTGAATAGAGGCGATCTCCTCTTGGAGAAACTCTTTTAGTTTACCGTACATTTTTATATCTTCTTTTGGTTAATGATTTATATGTTTTTAAAAGTGCGACAAAATTGCTACCTTTGCAGGCTCAATTGTTTGTCTCCATACTGGGTACAAATATAGAATTTTTTAGTGAATTTTTAAGATAAAGATCATGATAAAGACCTTAAAATTTGGTGGCACCTCAGTGGGTAGTGCCATGAATATGAAAAAAGTAGCTGAGATTATCCGCGGCGAGGGCGCTCGTTTGACTGTTCTCTCGGCAATGTCGGGCACTACGGATGCTCTAGAGAGAGCCTGCAACGGCGGTCGCTGGGGCGATGCCGCAGAGCTAGTGAGAGAGAAGTATAGCCGCTGTATAGGCGAACTACTCACCAACACCACCGCTGCCAATGAGCAGCTAGAAAAAACTCTAGCAATTATTGCCGCAGGAGAAAAAGTGGGTGAGATTATGGCACAGGGTGAGTTGCTAACAACTTTCATATTCACTCAGTATCTCAAAGAGAGCGGCTCGAAAGCCGAACTTATCTACGCTCCAGCCTACATGACAACAGGCAGCGAGGGAACGGTAAACCTCGAGAAACTAGCCTCTCTTAAAGAGATTTGCTCAGATCCAGACACTTTCTATATTGTACAAGGCTTTATCTGCGCCAACGCACAAGGCGAGATTGACAACCTTGGGCGTGGCGGTTCGGACTATTCGGCAGCACTAATGGGCGTGGCGATAGGATCGTGTGAGGTGCAGATTTGGACAGATATTGACGGTATGCACAACGGCGACCCTCGCTTTGTGGAGGGCACTCGCCCCATCCCAAAAATGAGTTTCGATGAGGCTGCCGAGCTAGCATATTTTGGTGCTAAGATTCTTCACCCAGCCACCATCACCCCTTGTAAGGCAGCAGGAGTAGATGTTCGACTAAAAGATACTATGCACCCTGACGCTCACGGGACTCTCATTAGCGCATCATCGAACAGCGATATGGAGTTTTGTGCTATTGCTGCCAAGGATGGCATCACCATGGTGCGTATCACATCTGAGCGCATGCTTATGGCTTACGGTTTCCTTAGACGTGTGTTTGAGGTCTTCGAGAAATACCAAACCCCCATCGATATGATCACAACCTCAGAGGTTGCAGTCTCGGTGACCGTTGATAATATCTCACACCTTAGCGCCATCAAAGCAGAACTAAGCGAAATGGCAAGCGTGGAGGTGGAGCATAATAACTCTATCGTGTGTGTGGTGGGCAATATTGACCAGAGCCAAGTGGGTCTGGCGGCGAAGATTTTCCAAGCTATCGAAAGCGTGCCTGTAAAGATGATTTCCTATGGCGCATCACATCGTTCACTAGGCATGCTGGTTTCGAGCGACAACAAAATCGCAGCCCTGCAAAGCCTAAATAATCATCTGTTTTAAAAGAAATATGGCAAAATATACCCTTGGTGGCACTGTGCCCACCACGCCCTTCTACTACTACGATCTTGAGCTTCTGGAGCGCACCCTAGAGGTGCTCCTGAGCGAGGCATCACGCTATAACTATCATGTTCACTACGCCCTGAAGGCTAATATCGACCCTCGAGTTCTTGAGATGATTGCAGAGAAAGGCCTTGGCGCCGATTGTGTGAGCGGATGGGAGGTTGAAAAAGCATTACAGAGCGGCTTTGCTCCCGAAAAGGTGGTGTTTGCTGGCGTAGGCAAGAGCGATGCTGAGATTCGTTCGGCTCTCGAGAATGACATCTATTGCTTCAATTGCGAATCGCTCGAGGAGCTAGAGATCATCAACGAAATAGCCTCTCAAATGGGCAAAACAGCTACCATCGCCCTGCGCATAAATCCCAATGTAGAGCCTTCGACCCATAAATACATCACAACGGGCAATGCCGAAAGTAAGTTTGGAATAGCCTATACAGAGGTAGATGCAGCGCTAGGAAAACTATCGCAGCTGAAAAACCTTCACATCATTGGAATTCACTTCCACATCGGGTCGCAAGTAACCGACATGAGTTTTTTCAAGTCACTTGCTGTGCGCTCAGGCGAAATTTGCTCGTGGTTCGAAAGCCAAGGGATAGAGATCAAAACTATCAACGTTGGTGGCGGACTAGGCATAGACTACAACACCCCCGAGGAGAACCCCATAGCTGATTTTGCGAGCTACTTCCGCACTTTCCACGAAAGTCTGCCCTCGGGCAAAGAGATTCACTTCGAATTGGGGCGCAGCGTAGTGGCACAGTGTGGCGAGCTAATCAGCCGAGTGTTGGTGACCAAAAAGAGCGCAACCGACTCAAATTATGCCATCCTCGATGCTGGTTTTACCGAGCTATTGCGTCCTGCTCTCTATGGCGCTCACCACCAAATCGAAAACCTAACGGCTCAAAGCGAAGCTCGCAAAAGCTCTCGCTACTACATTGGGGGCCCTGTGTGTGAGTCAACAGATATTTTTGCCCACGACATTGAGTTTCCACTAAGCCAAAGGGGCGATATTATTTCTATCCGCTCCACTGGTGCTTATGGTGCGGTGATGGGTAGCAATTACAATATGCGACCAACGCCTGCGAGCTATTATTTTGAGAAAGAATAAAATGGACGTTCTTCTAAAATATTTCCCCAACCTGACCCCACGCCAAAAAGAACAATTTGAGGCTATGGGTGAGTTGTATCCGCAGTGGAACTCGAAGATTAATGTGGTCTCTCGCAAGGACATAGACCAGATCTATACTCGCCATATACTCCACTCCTTAGCAATCGCTCGCAGCGGCCGCATCACTAGCGGACAAACCGTAGCGGACGTGGGTTGTGGTGGCGGTTTTCCCGTTATCCCTTTGGCTGTTATGCTGCCCGATGTGCAATTTACCGCCATCGACTCCATAGGCAAAAAGATACTTGTTGTCAGCGAAATAGCCTCAGCTCTTGAACTAGAGAATCTCACCCCAATTAATTCTCGCATCGAGGGAGTGAACCAAACCTTCGACTGGGTGGTTTCGCGTGCGGTGACTCGCCTAAAACCTTTTGTTGAGTGGACTTGGAGCAAAACCCGCAATGGGATACTCTACCTGAAAGGGGGCGATCTTGGCGAGGAAATAGCAGAAGTGAGCCAAAAGGTTGAACTTCAGGAGCTATCGCAGTGGTTCTCAGAGGAGTTTTTCGAGACTAAGAGCCTGCTTTTTTTGGACAAAGCATCAAAAAAATAATAAATTATTTTGTAGTGTAGCAAAAACTCCCTATATTTGCACCCTCAAAGACGTAAATTTTAAATACATCATACCATGAAAAGGACATTTCAACCAAGCAAGCGCAAGCGCGTGAACAAGCACGGATTCCGTGCACGTATGGCAACTGCAAACGGTCGCCGTGTATTGGCAGCACGTCGTGCTAAAGGCCGTGCTAAACTAACTGTTTCTGACGAGCGTTAGTCTGGCTCCCTATTTTTAGGGTAAAAAATTATAGAGGTAATTCCCATTGAGGGGCGTTACCTCTTTTTTTGCGTGATATAGGTGGTAGTGGTTATTTAGGGTGATCAAACTGGATCACTACTTGTGTCGCTAGCTCAGACGGACGAACCGGTGCGAACTGCAGTCCAAGCCGGACCAGCAATGGTGGGAGATAAATCATTGCCCTGTGCGGGCACCCTCTAGCAGGGCGTACGCTCCCCCCACGGGAGCCCTGCTCTTATTCAGAGC